>JAUIHU010000681.1 GCA_030432175.1 Verrucomicrobiia bacterium
GCCAATAATTCTCGTAGTCCGGTTTTTTTCTGAACTGAAAAGTAAGTCATTAAACAAAACAACCGACCTCCTCGCTGCAGGTACTCATCAATCAACTGCAGTTCTTTTGGATGTAGCTGGGTCACAGGCCCTGCCAATATCAATCCCCGACAGTCTTCTGGAATTCCTGTCTCCAATAAAAAGAGGGTCTCGACCTCAATATTGTTCTCCTTGAGGACTTCAGAAAAACTTCCATATCCCATCTCCTGTTTGAAATCGGTAATCGAATGCTCCCCATGCCCAGTCAGATGATAGAGCTTCATCGGGTCCGGATCAGTCACATTGAGAATCGCGGCAGTAAACATCTGCTCCCCCTTAAACCCAATGCGCTTCACCTCGCTGGTTTCCTGCCGAATCACTGGCTCAATGTCGTACTCAGATAGCATTCCCTGCGAGACAACTTTCTTACGACCACCACTTTCAAATATGATGACGTTCTGATCGGTCACAGGGGAGAGATCAAATTCATTCTTGATAAGTTGTGCTTTGCCCGGATCTCTATAATAATCCACATACTCCAAATCCAACATTGAACTTGCATAGCTGTATTCATCCAGTAAAGCCGACACAGGTTTGAAGAGCGTTTCTTCACGATCAAAAAATACGACAACACGCACTTTCTGATCCAGACTGTGGAGAATGTTCAAAGTGCGCGGCGACATTCGGGCCTGGACTCCCTGTCCAAGATAGAAACGATCAAAATGGCGGGCTGCCAGATAATTCACCATGATGACAATTGCAAATAGAGCCAGAATTGAACCTGCAACATGAAACGCAATGTTCCAGCGCAATCGATCTGACCATATCTTCTGGGCAGGAGCCTTCATTTCTGAACTATTGGACTCCTGGCCAGTTTGTGGATCCCGGTTTTCTGATTGATTCTTTATTTCCATCTTCGGCTCTCAATCGTTTTCCAGGTTAAAAACAGAAAAAAACCAGTTGCGCTCAAATAAAACACAACATGCCGTGTATCGACCACCCCCCTGACAAAGTCCTTCATATGCCGAACCATAGAAATGTGGCGCGCGCTGGCCGCTACCAGGTTACTGGCATCTTCCAGTTGATAGGACACGAAGCTTAAAAAGAACAATCCCACTCCCAAAGCAAAACTCAGAATAGCTGCGATAATCTGGTTCTGGGTCAGTGAGGATGCAAAGCAACCCATCGAAACATACAAACATCCAATGAGAAAAATTCCAATCAACGCAGCTAACCAGGCCCCGGTGTCGGTTTGCGTCGGCTCACTCAGATTGCTTTGAATCAACCCAATGTAAATGATCAGTGGGATCCAGATAATCAGGTAAAGGATCATTGAAGCGGTAAACTTCGCAATCGTCACTTCCCAATCACGCACCGGCGTCGTCATCAGCGTTTCAAATGTTCCCGAGAACTTCTCCAGAGCAAAAGACCGCATCGTCAGAATCGGTGTCGCCAGTAACAGAATGAACCAGAAATAATAGGTTTCAAAAAACAACTCAGTAATCGGCGCCTCTGCAGGGGAAACACTGAACACATGAATCAGTTGCGTAAAACCCAGTCCGGTAAGAAACGCTACGACTGCCAGAATCGCGTATCCTGACATCCAGAAAAAATAGCCTTCAAGCTCCCGGCGCACCAACGCCAGAAAGACACGTGTATCGATTAGCTTCAAATTCAATCTTCCTCCTCTTCGTCGCTGGCTGGATCTGACTCATTGGATCTCGTTGCTGCAGCAGCCTTTTTTCTGATCATGGAAGTGTCAAACCCGTTGACGTTCTGAGTCATCGAAACAAATACATCCTCCAGAGTGTGCGTCTGCCTGCGCAATTCTCTTAATCCCCAGGATTGTTCTCTAGCGGCTTTGAAAACCTCGGACCTGAGGTCAGCTCCAGGCTTTGGCGCAAGCGACACTCTCCAGTAGGAGCCATCAGACGCGGTAATTTCTACAGACTCAACATCCGGGTGAGCGTTCCAAAAAGCGCTTAAGGTTTTCTTGGTGGATTTAATTTCCGCATAAACTTCATTCCGGCTTTCAAGATCAGAACGAAGTTTTTCAGGCGTGTCGGCTGCCAACAGCCTCCCCTGATGCATGATTAACACCCGGTTACAGGTCAACTCAATCTCCGGGAGAATATGGCTGCTGATCAACACGGTATGCGATTGGCCCAATTCCTTGATCAATTCACGAAAAGACCGAATCTGATTGGGATCCAATCCAATCGTCGGTTCGTCAAGCAAGAGGAGGTCTGGATCATGCACCAGAGCATCCGCAAGACCGACGCGCTGCTTATAACCTTTGGATAACTGTCCAATAATTTTGTGGCTTACATCAGTCAGGCGACATTTCTCCATCGCCAGCCCGCTTTGTGTTCTCGAAGCTTTTCTGCTGAGGCCCTTCAATCTGGAACGAAATTTCAGATACTCCCAGACTCGCATATCAAAATGCAGCGGGTTGTTCTCAGGCATGTACCCGATGCGGCGACGCACTTCTTCAGACTCCGTAAAACAGTTATGCCCTGCCACAAATGCCATCCCGGAAGTCGCCGGCATGAAGCACGACAGAATTCTCAATGTGGTGGTTTTTCCAGCGCCATTGGGTCCTAAAAAACCAACAATCTCTCCTTTTCTAACTTCAAAGGAAAGATTCATAATAGCGTGGGCTCCCGTGTAACGCTTTGTCAGATTTTCAACCCGTATCATTGCCTCCTCCGCAGGCGCAGCGCCTGAGTTGATGGCAGATGATTCCGTCTGCGTTTTGGATGAGAGCTGTTCTTGCGTAAGACTCATTTCGTTTCGATTTATCGGCGCTCAGTATAAG
>JAUIHU010000682.1 GCA_030432175.1 Verrucomicrobiia bacterium
ACCGGACAATCCGTTTTCGGTCTGGATCCGATTTAAACAGTCTGAGTCATCGAATAGCATTGAAACAACAGAAGCGATTTGGAAGACACTTGAGTCAAACTGGCAGGAGAGCCTGGCGCGTGTGAAGTCCCGTGAGGACTCCAACTGGATCGAGTCCGATGAGTGGTTTCTTCATGGTGTCGGTTTTGAAGATGTGGATCAGAAAGTCGCCCCGGCCGGAACCTGGACCCTGAACACATCCGAGGATCAAATCGTGGATGAAATCTTCCCACAAGCGTTGATCACTCATTCCATTTCCACGAAACGCAATGGCATCGCTGGTTCAGCGCGGTTCATGATCGATGACAATCATCTCCGCGTCTCTGCTCGCACCGCTGGATCCGGATCCGCTTCTGCAAGGTATGTGGTTCAAAACTACCCGCGCAACGGAACGGTCTATCCGGTATCGAATTACAATGACGGCCAATGGCGTTGGCAGCGTTGGAATCTCGACTACTGGGAAGGCGATCACGCGCATCTGGAATGGACCACCGCCGCCGATCAACCCGTGCTGGCGCGTACCGATCAGGAGCGGTCCTGGTTTGCTTTGACAGATGTCTTTGTAACTCCGAAGGATGCCCCCCAACCCAATGATGAATGGGCGGAGTGGGTCACGCCATTGTTCAGCTCCACCGAATACACCTGCGCTCCTGAATCCCTCGAGGATTTAACCCGTCACTACAAGTCGGCGATTCGCTCGTCTATTCAGGCTTGGACGCGTGGCGAAATGTCCAACACACAGGCAAGATTCCTGAACGCCTGTTTGCAACAAGGCATTCTTCCCAATCAACCCAGCCAACTCCCTGAAGAGTTGGTCGATCTGAAGAAGCGATATCAGGAAATCGAGTCCGATCTCCCTGTTCCAATCCGTGCGCCTGGGACCTTGAACGGCGATCGCATTGCCCAGCCTTTCTTTCCCAGAGGCGACCACAAACGCCCGGGTGATCCAACCCCGCAAGGATTTCTCGCAGCGTTGAATGATGAACCTTACTTAGAAGAAATCCCGGCCCGTATCCAACTGGCAAACGACATTGCCGATCCGGAAAATCCGTTCACCACTCGTGTGATCGTGAACCGTTTGTGGAGTTACTGTTTTGGGCAGGGCATTGTCGATTCTCCAGACAACTTCGGCAAGCTGGGCAAAACACCGACCCATCCGGAATTGCTGGACTGGCTGGCTTCGGAGTTTGTTGCCGAAGGCGGCTCGATCAAAAACACTTTGCGGATCATTCTGAACTCCAAAGCATTTCGACTCAGTTCGACTCCAACACCAACGGCACGACAGTTGGATCCGACAGGCAGTTTTTATTCGCATTACCAATTGCGTCGACTGGAAGCGGAAGCATTGCGGGATACCTTATTACAAATCAGCGGGAACCTGGACCCCAGCTTGTATGGTCCGCCGGTCAATGGCTCCAGCGATCGACGTTCGGTCTATGTGCGAGTGACGCGCAATGACCTGGATCCGTTCCTGAATGTGTTCAACGCCCCACCACCTTCACGTACCACTGGCAAACGGGATTCCACCAATATCCCGGCGCAGTCATTAACATTAATGAACGATGACTGGGTACGAGATCGGGCGAGTGAGCTGGCTCGCTGGAACTTGGACTCATCCGATTTCGATCAGAACGATTGGTTGCAATTTCTCTATCGCTCCGTACTGGGACGCGATCCGGAAACTTCGGAAATCGAAGGAGCCTCCCAGTTCCTGATCGAACTCGAAAAAGAAGCGCGCGAACAGACCCAAGCCATCTACCAATTGCAGGTTAACCAGGAAAAAATTATCCAACAAATCCAGCTGCTTGAATTAGGAATGCGCTCTGAATGGGAGTTAGAACATTCCCAAGCAGATTCTACCGCGGCCGGGCCGGAGGCCACAGCGTTCTGGGATTTTTCAAAAAGCCTGTCAGATATCAACGGAGGCTTAAAGTGGGAGCTGCGTGACGGAGCGGAATGGAAGGAAGGTGCGATTGTACTGGAAACCGCCAACGCCCACGCGCGCACCAGGGCTTTACCATTTGATCTGGCTTCGAAAACTTTAGAAGTCCAATTGGTTTTATCTGACCTGGACCAACGCGGTGGCGGAGCTTTATCGGTACAGACACTGGACGGAAACCGGTTTGATTCGATCGTGTATGCCGAGCAGAGCGCCGGAGAATGGTTGGCCGGTTCGGACTTTTTCAATCGCACCCAGCCGTTTCAAGGTCCAAAGGAAACGACCGCTCATCAGGAACCGGTCACCATCACAATAGTCTATCAGAGTTCCGGCGAGATTCAGGCATTTCGAAATGGTGAGCCTTATGGCAAACCTTATCAGTCCAGCGGTCCAACCCAGTTCAATCAGGGCAGCGCACAGGCATTGATCGGACTCCGCCACGGACAACCGGGAAGCGGACGGATGTTGAAAGGCAAGGTTCTGCGGGCAGCGATTTATGATCGGGCGCTGAGTCCGGAGGAAGTCAAACAATCGGCCATGCGCGGAACGGATTGGGTTTCGTTTCAAACCATTCTGGTTGCAGCTCCAGCCAAATGGCAAAAGCTATGGAATACTTTGCAGAATAATCTCGAACTATCAAAGTCACGCATGAGTGAACTCCAGAAATCGCAACCGGATGTGAATTCACCTAAATATTTCGCCCGGATCGAACTGGCTCATGCTCTGTTGCAAACGAAGGAATGGATTTACCTGCGCTAAGTTAGAGAATGATTTTTTGGACAGGATTTACAGGACGAATTAAGAGGCTCTGATGACCATGAAAGCTCAAAAGAATTTTAACACTATGATGGCCAACT
>JAUIHU010000683.1 GCA_030432175.1 Verrucomicrobiia bacterium
AATTAACTCAATTAGGGAGCCGGAATGGCCGTGGCTTTCTTGCTGTTCCAATCCGTGGCCTTTTCGTATGCATATGCGGCTTGCAGTAATTGGCTCTCACCAAAAGGACGTCCGAGCAACTGGAGGCCGATCGGCAACTGCGGATCACTGGTGTACCCGCATGGAAGACTGATCCCGCAAATCCCTGCCAGGTTGCAGGAAATTGTAAAGATATCGCAGAGATACATACTCAGCGGATCATCCACTTTATCTCCCGCTTTAAATGCCGCAGTTGGAGTGGAAGGGGTAGCAATCAGGTCCACTTTTTCAAAAGCCTGCTGGAAATCCTGAAAAATCAGCGCACGCACTTTCTGAGCCTGGTTGTAGTAAGCGTCATAATAACCGCTGCTCAAAACGTAAGTACCCAGAAGAACACGACGTTTGACTTCCTCTCCAAATCCCTGACCGCGAGTTCGGCTGTTCAGCTGAAACAGATCATCTCCATCCACTCGTTTGCCGTATCGTATTCCTTCAAAACGCGCCAGGTTAGCGCTGGCTTCAGCGGTGGCGATGATATAATAAGTCGAGACTGCGTAATCGGTATGAGGCAATGAAATCTCCACGATCTCCGCGCCTTGAGATTCAAGTTCCTTGACGGCTTTTTCGACAGCGTCCCGAACTTCAGGATCCATTCCGTCAATGAAGTACTCTTTTGGCAAACCCACCTTCAAACCTCTGACCCCATTCTTCAGCTCTTGCTGAAAGGCTGGAACCGGCTCAGGAACACTGGTGGAATCCAACGGATCATGACCGCTGATCGCTTCCAGCAAAATCGCTGAATCTTCCACTGTATGCGTGTAAGGTCCGATCTGGTCCAGGGATGAAGCAAAAGCAACCAAACCGTAACGTGAAACGCGTCCATAAGTTGGTTTCAGTCCGACGCAACCGCAGAAAGAAGCCGGTTGGCGAATGGAACCGCCGGTGTCGGATCCAAGTGTCGCAAAGACCTCATGCGCTGCCACTGCCGCTGCTGAACCTCCTGAGGAACCGCCGGGAACGAGGTCCAGTCCCCAGGGATTATTCGTCCTACCGTAAGCGGAGTTTTCCGTGGAACTGCCCATGGCAAATTCATCCATGTTCAGGCGTCCGAATGGAATCGCTCCCGCTTCCTTGAGTTTGCGCGTAACGGTAGCATCATAAGGAGAGATAAAACCCTCCAGGATTTTTGAAGCGCATCCAAGAGGGTGCCCTTCCACAGCGATCAGGTCCTTCATTCCGATCGGGATCCCGGTCAGCGGCGAGATTTTCGTTTGATTTTCACGCGCTGTTTTCAATGCAATGTCCGCCGCATCCGCCTGATTCAGGGCGTCTTCGGCGTTGACGGACAGGAAAGCGTGGACTTGTGGATCCACACTCTGGACGCGATCCAGACAAGCCTGCACCGCATCACGAGAGGAGACTTCACCGGATTGAAGTTTTTCGGACAGTTCTTTAACAGTCAGTTGGCAAAGCATGGCGCTGAATCAGTATTTAAAAGCAGAAAGTGGTTATTCGACGATCTTTGGGGTACGGATCAGACCATTGATTTGCGCTGGGGCATTTTGGAGCGCTTTTTCATGGGGTAAGGAAGGGCGCGCAACGTCTGGTCGGGTGACATTGGTAAGTGGCGCTGCGTGAGACATTGGGCGAATATTAGAAACGTCCAGGCTGCTCAGCTGGTTCACATACTCAAGGACATGCTCCAATTGGGAGCCAATGCGTTCTTTTTCCTCTGGGGTCAGTTCGATCCGGGCCAGTTCGGCCACGTAGTCGATATTGAAATCAGCTTCTTTTTCTGCCATTTGAATGCGCCAGTCCCTGGTTGGTGATGATTGGGAAGCGTTTTGGGATTCGACAATACGCTGAGTTGGGATCAGCGCAATCGTGGAATCACCTCACTCTTCGTTAAATTTTTTCTCAAAAAGTTCTTCCAGATCAGCCAGCGCTTTGGCGGAATCCTCTCCGGAAGCAGATATTCGGATCCGGCTGCCTGGGCCGGCTGCCAGCATCATGAGTCCCATAATGCTTTTGCCATTGATGCGTTCCCCGTCCTTTTCAACAATGATTTCCGCATCAAAGCGATTGGCGACCCGGACAAACATCGCCGCAGGCCGGGCGTGAATGCCGAGTTTATTTGATACCACCACTTCTACTGAGTCCATTGTTGAAATCTTCGGTTCAATTTGTGTTTCGTTCATCAAACAGCTGTATTTTGGTAAAAAAATGAGTCCTGATCCAGAGATTTATTTCATCACCCTTTTTAAAGTTAACGATGAGTGAACATTTTTAATCAAGGTAATGCAGGGCTTTTTCAGAGGTTTTCGGAAGCTATGGAAGCCCTTCCAGGAGCCGTGGTTTTATATAGCGCCAGAAAAATCAGGCAACAAAAAAATGAGAAATCTCCTGAAAAGTTTGGATTTAAGGGTGAAAATCAGTTGTCGGGCCTTGAACGATCGTGGTGAAAGCGCTGTGTGTCGACATCGAACCCGAGGTCCAATGAACTTCCACCACCAGGAGGAGTTGAGGCTTGTTGGAATTTAAATTGCAAGCGCTGAGCGGCGGCTCTTCAAGGTGAATGGAAATTGTTCGCCAGGGTGGGGCGTCTGGTGTTTCGTGAAGCCACTCAGATTCGAGTGGATGCAGCTGATCTTTAGGATGGTAGAGAGGACCTTCAATTACGGCTGGTTGCGATTTCAGTCTTTGGAGTTGTTCCCAGGGAAGGTTTTTTGCCCAGGCATAATAGCGAGATAATTCCATGGTTGCACGCCAGCAAGCCAGGGCTTCGCGGGCTTCCGAACGGGAATGGATCC
>JAUIHU010000684.1 GCA_030432175.1 Verrucomicrobiia bacterium
CTACCAAAGAAAATATTAACGAAATGCTCCGTAATTCGGTATCCGAGACGGCTTGCGAGGATCTTTTTCCCTTTGTAATCAAAATCATCACATTTCTCCAGATAACCTTCGCGGATCAGAAAACCTGGCTCTCGTTCATGTACTTTCATCCGACTCCAAATCTCTGGCGCCAGTAAGCTGATATCATGATCCACGCGATACTTGGGACCAACATATCCAGCTGCCGTGGTAAAGCAGTTGTAACCAGTCAGTATGTACGAAACGAGCGCATTATTCAGGTCAATAATCGGCGGCATCGCATTAAAAGGACCTTTCGTCAGCGCGCCTTCAGAGCCTGCTCCAGTAGTTGAAGGTGATTTACCTGTCACACTGGTGATATAATCCATAAACAGCTCTGGTAAATCCTGCCAGTGAATTGGATTAAATACACAAAGTGGTCGAATACCTTCTTCAGGTGGATTATTTCTCCGACCGGGCAAAACGGCATTCACCGGTTGGTACAAAGGTTGATCTTTGGCTAAGCGTCGATAGAGACGCACTCCAATCTCAGCCAGATACTTGGGTTTTGGATCAACCAGGTCCGGTCGTGTCTGAAGGTATCTTGGATTCTTGGAGTATTTACCTTCAACAATACGAGGAATGTCTGAAGCGACAAAGAAACTTTGATCCTGTTCTGATTTTGCTCCTGATCCATTGGATAGCTGCTTGGCTTTGTTTGCAATCGCAAGGAGTCGCTCCTGCATCGGTTCAGAAAACTGCTCAAACCCAATCGAGTCCAAAACCATGTTGGTAGATTTCTCAATTTCCTGCGGCTGATAATTGGAAAAGAAATTACCATCCTGACTCATGTCCCATTCGGTTTGTTTATCATAACCTCGATGAATGGCTTCGTCTGGACGTTGGAACAACTTCGCTTCGCGGTTCTGAATAAATTTAACTGACGGTGATTGGTAATCCGGGTTGAGTCCCTTGATTTTGTCGGTTGGAGCTACGATGGAAGCCGTGATGTCGTCCTCGGTCTGGATCTTTGCAGCAGGGCTGAAATCTTTCCGCAGTCCAAACGTCCTCCAGGATCCGTCTTGGGTAAAGCCCACACGCAGAAAGTTGGAAACCAGTTTCTGGTTTTTGTATTTCAATTCATGGCCAGGCTCTCCGTTGATGACGTCCACGGAAAAATGTTTCCGCCAGTCTTCACCCCATTCCGGCTTGTAGAAACGTTTCAGAACGAATACCAGTTCTTTCACGTGACGTGGAATGGATTCCAGCCACTCGTTGTATTCATCCGTATATTCAGTCAGCGAAGGAGTCAGCAACTTGATGACTGATCCGAGTGAACGTCGCGAATCCAAAGCTGTGCGATGCTTGGCTTCCCGATTGAGTTCAGGTTTAAATCGATGAGTGAAATCTTTGATCGAAAGGATCTCCTCCAATGCGTCAAAATCTTTCTTGAGGTCATTAGTGAAAACAGGTCCTTGAATAATGGCATCCACCAGACTCTTGGAGATTTCAGATTTTCCACCTCCCGAAACGGTACAAGGTTTGTGACAACTGGTGCCTTCTGCCGTGGTGCCGATCAGTCTCCAACGCCTCCCTTTTTGTCCACGCTGCATCTGAACTTTATATCCTGAAGGCAAGACATAAGTGTTTTCCGGGCGCAGGTGCAATCGATGAGGTTGTCCGTCCCTTTCCCAGATCACGCTCTGTTCGTGCAGATTTATTTTGGAATCTTCTGGTATGTAGAGAACGTCAGGATGCGTACAATCTACAGCATAACCTTCAGGTTTTGGATCTACACGTTCACCGAGCAATCGGATAGCGTCGTCATACTTGAAATCCTTTACCATCGGGGTATGAGTTTCCACACTGAACTCTTCTCCAAGGTCATAGCTCGGATATGCGATCGCTCCGCCTGCGTGTTCTTCTTCATAATTTCCTGACAAATTGGCCGAGTAACTGATCTGGGTTTTGACCTCTTTTTTGCAATAGCCAAAGTAGTTATCCGCGATCAATGTAACAACCACTCCACGCTCGTCACGGCAGGTGATCTTAAACGCTGAGCCGTTGTTGTATTTTTCATCCTCTTTCTCCCAGCACATGCCATCGTGGATGGCTCGATCGTCAGCCTCACTGATGTGTGGCAAACCGAGTTCTTTCTTGGTGAGATGAATCAGGTGCGGGGCCAGGATGATACAGCCTGTGTGGCCGGTCCAGTTCTCAGGGAACAATGCAGAATCATTCTCTGGCAGCGCCGGATCTCCCGCATTTCCGAAAATGGACTCTACAAAATCCAGATTGCTGACTAGAGATCCTGGAGCATAAAAACGGACTTCCAATCGCTTTTCATCACACACACCAGGAACGGCCGGACAAACCAGCGGGCGCAGGAAAAGTGAAACGAACAATGCCGCTTGTTCATTTTCCTGTTGAGTGGAAGTGAATGGTAACTGCAAAAGCGACTTCGGTGGTCGCAGTGCGTGAAAGTAAAGATTAGCGAAAGTATGGAGCGGTACTTTGCGCTTATCAGCTGGAATCGGCGCGCCACAATCCGCAACATGAAAGACTCCTTGTGTAGTCCGCCTATCTTTCACTGGATTGTGTAAAACACCTTGATCTACACGATATGAACTGACCAGTTCCGAGTGGAACTGATCGGAATCCGGGGGTAATGACAGAAGTCTGGCCAGTCCAGGTCGGTCCAACATCAGAAAATTGTGAGGTAAACGAATTTCACTTTCCCCGAATTGAGATCCGATTTTGGATTTTAGGAATTTCTGAACGCGTCGATCAAAAGGCGTGGAATGATTAGCCAATAGCCGATTCTTTTCT
>JAUIHU010000685.1 GCA_030432175.1 Verrucomicrobiia bacterium
AAACGATGTCGCTGATGAGCATCCGGAAGTGGTGGCGAAACTGAAAGGTGAATACATGGATTGGTGGCGTTCCTTGGAACCCGTGTTCGATACTTACGTGCGTATTGGTCTGGGAGGCGCGGAAAATCCAGCAACTTTATCCTCCCACGATTGGATGATGCCGGGAACAACCGCAGCGCCGTGGCACCAGATTCATGTCAATCGTGGTCCGGTCACGAACGGACACTGGATGGTTGAGATAATGGAAGAGGGTGATTACAAAATCACACTGAATCGCTGGTCTGCGTACATTAACAAAGCCATGGATTGTGTGAAAGCGGGCGTTATTGTTCAGGGAATTCGTCAATACCGTGAAATTCAACCTGACGATACTGGAGCCTCTTTTGAAATACATCTGGTTCCCGGAGAAACCACCCTCAAATCGGAACTGACCCGCGCTGAAGATTTGAAAACTTTCGGATCCTACTACGTCACTGTTGAAAAGTTGTAACCCTGTTAGGACTCAATCTTCCACGGCCCGGAGCTGGTTGTATTTTTCCATCACATCCAGGACATAACTTCGGGTCGAAGGAAATCCAATCTGTTCGATGAAACTCGCGCTATTGGTCTTCGAATGCTCATCCCACCATCGGATGACATTCGAACGACCAGCGTTATAGTCCGCTAACGTGTAAGGCACCGGATTATCTGTTTCCAGATAGCGCTTCATCAAATGAGAAAGATACCAACTCCCGGTCAGAACATTGGTTCGCGGATCTTCAATCATTTTAAAATCAAATCCCTGAATCTTCTCCGCTTTTGCCCAATCCTCAGCCGCAAGTTCCAGGATTTGCATCAAACCCACTTCCCCAACTGAGCCTCTGGCCTGTTTGTTAAAACCGCTCTCTTTCCAGATCACAGCCTTGACCAGTAAAGGGTCCACCTCATAGCGGTTTGAAGCTTCATCAATCCAACCATCAATCTCAGGAGTGGATTGAGGGCGCCAGGAATTTTGAGATTCAATAAAAACCCAAGAGGCAATTACCAGAGTCAGGAAACAAAAAACACCGGCAGCGCGGGATAATAAAAATCTTATCCGCATACTCGCCGGTGAATTTTTACTAACATCATCCATCATTCTTGCTTGAAATTTAGCGCAATTAGCAGCGGGTGGCTACTTGAAGTACAGCCTTCTTCAAAAGCTGACACCTCTCGCCGAGCTAGGGCTCAGCGTTCCCGGGACGCCACCGAACTTTAATCACACTATTTGTTATTACTACAAATGAATGATGAATTCCAAACTCAATCTTCAGATCGTTCGCTGATTTCAACAAGTGTCTCTGGACCGTTCCCTTTGAATTCAGGAATGTACATCGCTTCTACCTGGGTCGGCAAAGCATGATACTGGCCCGGAGTTTCCAACCGCATCTCATAACGGATTTCCCAAACACCTTCCGGTAATCGATCCATGAAAAAGGCAGTGCGGTTGTCACGGACTTCCTGATAAGCGCCAATCGTCTGCCCTGTGTATGGAGTTTTTAAAGGTCGTTCAAAGAAAAGATCTTCATTCTGGCTGTACGCTTTCAGTGAGGCTTCGGAAAGTTTTCGGGCTCTGATTCCGCCTCCACTTTGAAGTGTTGTGGATTCCATGCCAGCAGCTTTCCAATCCTCAATCATCACATATTCCAGATCCTGTTTCGCTTCGATCCAGAGAACCACTTCCATACGCTCTCCACTGGCCGCTGTTTCTCCCGAGTTGAAATAACTCTTCAAAGGCTTCAGTCCTTTGAGCAACGTAGGAACCTGTTGGATCCGGCCCATTCTTCTCTCGGCAAACAAGCCTGCGCCTGCGGACTGAATCGGTTCTTCCAGCGAGAAGTATTCGACGTAAGCGCCGAAGTACAACGGATGCCCGTCCGACGTGCGCCGAATCTCCAATTGGTTGGAACCATCTAAAATTGCGTCTCCTTCAACCTGGAAAGAATGTGGCGCTGGCAATGCGTCTGAATCTTCAGCGCTGAAATCATGACGAGCTACCTGTTCTCCATTCCACCAGATCTCAAAGGAGGACTCGTTTCTCAGTCCACCTTTGGCCTGGAGGTAATCACTTAACGCCAGCGCGGCAATGGCAGTGTCTTTGGTGTTGTTCCAGTGTGCGCCACGACGGTTGTTGGCCAACCAGCGCACTGCAGGCTCCACGTAAGGATGATGAGTGTTCGCCTGAAGCGGTTTTGAAATCACCGCCTGATTCTGAGTGGTTCCACGATATTCAGAGCCCAGCTTCAATAACGCTCTCAATGTAAATGCAGTCGCTTCCACTGCGCCTTCAGACCATCGATTATACTTTGTGGTGGAGCCCCAGTGAATGGTAGAAGCCTGAGCATTGTTTGTCACACGACCGTTGGCGTTGTTGGAGATCCGGGATGTACCGGACCCATCATCCTGGAAAGATCCAAGATCCATGTCAGCCAATAATTCTTCCACGGTTTCTTTCTTCTCCAACTCATGGAAGACAATTAATGCCAGCGCTCGCGAGTATGGATTCAAACGAGCTTTCTGCTTCGCCAGCAAATCTGCGGAACGTTCGACACGATCGGACACAGCGAGTTTATCTCCAAGAATTGACTTCGCTTCAACCCAGGCATGCAGCAACCACGCGATCATTTCCGGCTGACGCTCCCAATCCACCAGCTGCTTTTCAAGATAATCCGCCGCGCGTCGCAGCGCCCCTTCAGGAACGTCAACGCCTGCGCTGGATGCCAACGACAATGTCCACAGCGCATACGCTGTCATGTAATCATCCGAGGAAGATCCTTTCCACCACCCCCACGATCCATTGCTTTT
>JAUIHU010000025.1 GCA_030432175.1 Verrucomicrobiia bacterium
ATGGAAGTACAATTTATCAGGCGATTAATCGCGATAAGTAATCACCATAATCGGTGTTCGCGTGATCTTTTGCAGCCTGACTTAACTGGTCGGCGGTGAGCCATTTCTTTTTGAAAGCAATTTCTTCGAGACAGGCAATTTTATGTCCCTGATGTTTTTCTATCGTTTCGATAAACTGGGAAGCTTCCAGAAGTGTTGTGTGAGTTCCGGTGTCCAGCCAGGCGGTGCCGCGACCTAATAATTCCACCTGCAGACGACCTTCTTCCATATAATGCCGATTGACGTCGGTAATTTCCAGCTCTCCGCGCGCTGAAGGTTTCACTTGTTTGGCGACTTCAACGACATCACTATCGTAAAAATAAATCCCGGTGACTGCGTAATTGCTTTTTGGCTTTGCCGGTTTTTCTTCAATCGAAAGCGCTTTCTGATTTTCGTCAAATTCCACGACTCCGAAGCGTTCTGGATCTTTGACGGAATAACCAAAAATTGTCGCTGTGGGGACTCGTTTTCGCGCCTGGAGTAATTTATGTGAGAAACCTTCCCCATAGAAGAGATTATCACCTAACACAAGGCTTGCGGGGGAACCATTCAGGAATTTTTCTCCGATTAAAAAAGCCTGCGCCAATCCTTCCGGTTTCGGCTGTTCAGCATATTCCAAATGAATTCCAAATCGAGATCCGTCACCCAGGACTTTCTGATAAAGCGGTAAATCATGAGGTGTGGAAATAATCAGAACATCACGAATTTCCGCCAGCATCAAAGCTGAAAGCGGATAATAAATCATCGGCTTGTCATAAACAGGCAACAACTGTTTACTGATAGCCCATGTTAATGGACGCAGACGGGATCCGGTTCCACCGGCAAGGATAATTCCTTTCATCATCAATTAATACGAGAGGCCAAATACTATTCTTTTTCCCATCGAGCCAGCGCATCTTCCACTGCCTGGTGAACTTCAGTCATCTGGATGCCAGCATCGGATAGCTTTGAACTATCCATGACACAATTTGATCTTGGAGTTTTGGCCGCTTTTGACATGAAGTCTGATTCATTATCAAAAAACTCAAATTCTTTATCCGGGCAGAGATGTTTTTTGATTAGATCCACAACTTCTCTGGTAGTGACTGCCCCTGGATTGGTGACATTATATTTTCCAAAAGGAACTTTTTTCTCCCAACAAGCATACGTTGCTGAAACAAACTCATCCAGCTGGCTGATAGAATTTTCAGCCTCAAGTAATTTCGAATACCTTTGTAATTTTGAAAGATAATTGCGCGAACTGTCTATGTGATCAAAAGGTATTCTCAATCTCCAAATGTAGACATTCTCGTTACCCTCAAGAACTTCCTCACCCAGGGCTTTAGTTCCTGAATAAAATGAACAGTTATCAGTTCGGAAACAAAAATTCGGAGCGTCATCTTCTTTAAATCCTTTTCCATCATCTCTTCGCCCTGAGTAGATGCAACCCGAAGAGACATGCCCCCAGGGGATTCCGGCCATATCGCAGGCCGCTTGAATCATCCCAGGCAAGACTGCGTTACCAAATAAACATTCTGCTTTGTGCTCCTCGCATGCGTCGACATTTGGTTTGCCGGTGTAACCGGCGCAGTTAATCAAAAACTCGCTCGATGTGCTTTGGATTAGATCCGCCAGTTTTTTCGGATCACTCCCATCGAATTGGTCACGCTTGACTTCGTGAAAGGTGATATTTTGTTCTTCAAAATACTTTTTATAAGCATTTCCAACGTACCCTCTACCTCCGAGAAGAATCATTTTATTGATGTATATTTCAGAGCTTTACTAGCTGTTTTATAAACTGACAACCTACCGATTACCCAACCGCTCCAGCTGATACTTATTCTCCAGAATATTCTGCCACCATTCTTTGTTATCCAGGTACCATTGCACTGTTTTCCTAAAACCAGTTTCAGCAGATTCCAAAGGCTTCCAATTCAGTTCCTTTTGAATCTTTTCAATGTTCATGGAATACCGCAGATCATGTCCAGGCCTGTCTGTTACAAACTCAATCGCAGTTTCGTGTGGTTGACCGTCTGAAGCTGGAGCCAGATCGTCAAGGATTCTGCACAATAACCGGACCAGATCCAGGTTGGTGATTTCGTTCTCCCCACCTATATTGTAATCCTCACCCGGTTTTCCTTGTTCAACCACCAGCTTCAATGCCCGACAATGGTCCTCCACATAAAGCCAGTCCCGAATATTTTCACCTTTTCCATAAACAGGGATTTTTTCCCCACGCAACCGTTTCAGAATAACGACAGGAATCAGTTTTTCAGGGAACTGGAATGGACCATAATTATTCGAGCAATTGGTCACCAATACAGGCAATCCGTATGTCTCCTGCCAGGCGCGGGCGAGATGGTCCGAACCGGCTTTGCTCGCGCTGTAAGGGGATCGAGGGTTGTATGGCGTAGTTTCACAAAATGAAGGATCCGTCAGGGATAAAGATCCAAAAACTTCATCTGTGGAAACATGCAGAAATCGAAAATCATCTTTCCTGGCGCCTTCCAGTCCTCGCCAGAATTCAAGAGCTGCCTGGAGAAGGTGAAATGTTCCAATGACATTGGTTTGGATAAAATCCCCTGGAGCATCGATTGAGCGATCGACATGACTTTCCGCAGCCAGGTGAAGAATGGCATCAGGCTTTGCCATTTCTACCGCTCGGCGTGTCGCCTCCAAATCGCAGAGGTCGGTGTGAAGAAAATGGTAGGTTGGCAATGAATCCAGATCACTCAGCGATTGTGGGTTACCGGCATAAGTGAGCTTATCCAGATTGTAAACTTCCGTTTCTGGCTCTTTCAAAAGGATACGAACCAGGTTTGAACCAATAAAACCAGCTCCTCCAGTGACTAAGTACTTCTTTGGCATGAATTAATTATATCTACGCAATCAATCTCGTAGAGTTTTATCTGACAGCGAATGCTTAAAGCATTGGTAGGTTTCTTCGAGTCCAGCTTCTAAAGTGATTTTTGGAGTCCAACCGATTTCCCTTAAACGCGAAGGGTCCATGAGTTTTCTGGGTGTCCCATCGGGTTTGGTGTAGTCGAACTTGATTTCGCCCTGAAAGCCAACTGTCTTTCCGATTAATAAAGCCAGTTCTTTAATGGATACTTCCGAGCCAGACCCCACGTTAATCCAATCGGGTGGATTTTCCTGTTCCAGCAGATGAAAGCATGCGTCAGCGAGATCGTCCACATGTAGAAATTCTCGAAATGGAGAGCCTGTGCCCCAAATAACGACTTCAGACGCATTTGTTTCTTTTGCTTCATGGAAGCGTCGAATCAAGGCAGGGATAACGTGGGAGTTTTCTGGATGATAGTTGTCGCCCGGACCATACAAGTTTGTCGGCATCAGTGAGTGGTATAAAACCCCGTACTGCTTCCGGTAATGCTGACACATTTTCAAACCAGCGATTTTGGCGATTGCATAAGCTTCGTTTGTGGGCTCCAGCGGACTGGTCAACAAACAATCCTCTCTCATCGGCTGGGGCGCATGTTTTGGATAAATGCAGGAACTCCCCAAAAACAAGACTCTAGGAACACCGGCCAGATATGCTCCGTGAATTAAATTGGTTGCGCTGGCCAGATTTTCATAAATGAACTCCGCCGGGTAAGTTGAGTTGGCATGAATTCCTCCGACTTTGGCTGCTGCAATCAACACGCAGTCCGGTTTTCTGGATTTCAGAAAATCAAACGTCGCCTGCTGATTCAGTAAATCGAGTTCCTGCCGCGTGGCCACAATCGCCTCATATTCTGAAAGTTCCTGACAACGACGAAGCGCTGCAGACCCAACCATTCCGCGGTGACCCGCTATGAAAATTGTTTGAGCTTTCCCCATTTGGAATCAGTCTTTGTTTGCTTTGACCTTTTTTGCCAATTCCCAATCTGCTTCCGCCATGATTCTCACCAGCTCAGCAAATTTTACTTTCGGCTCCCACCCCAAAACAGCTTTGGCTTTTTCAGGATTTCCAATCAACAATTCCACTTCGGCTGGACGAAAATAGTTTGGCGAGACACGAATGACCGCTTGCCCGTTGGATTTATCACGGCCGACTTCATTGACTCCAGACCCTTCAAACTCGACATCAATCCCGACAGCTTTGAATGCTTCAAAACAAAATTCCCTGACCGTGTGGGTCTCATTGGTGGCACAAACGTAGTCATCCGGCTGATCCTGCTGCAAAATCTTCCACATCATTTCAGTGTACTCCGGCGCATAACCCCAGTCCCGCTTGGCATCAAGATTGCCCAGAAACAGGCATTCCTGAATGCCTTCTTTGATCATTCCTGCAGCGCGAGTGATCTTGCGTGTCACGAAAGTTTCACCTCTGCGTGGACTTTCATGGTTGAAGAGAATCCCGTTACTCGCGTGAATCCCGTATGATTCCCGGTAATTGACTACGATCCAGTATGCATAAAGTTTCGCAACTGCATAAGGGGATCGCGGATAAAACGGAGTGGTTTCTGTCTGAGGAATCTCCTGCACTTTTCCATAAAGTTCACTGGTAGAAGCCTGATAGAAACGGGTTTTATCTTTCAAACCGACTTCCTTGATCGCGTCAAGAAAGCGAAGCGCCCCCACACCATCGACCTCTGCGGTGTATTCCGGCACTTCGAACGAAACTTTCACGTGGCTTTGTGCGCCAAGATTGTAAATCTCATCCGGATCTGTCTTCTCAAGAAGGCGGTTCAAATTGCTGGAATCAGTCAGATCTCCATAATGTAGATGAAACCGTTCTTTGAGAGTTTCATCATGATAAAGATGGTCGATGCGGTCGGTATTGAAACTACTGGCTCGACGAATGGTTCCATGAACATTGTACCCTTTTTCCAGCAACTGTTCTGCAAGATAGGATCCATCCTGCCCGGTAATTCCAGTTATTAAGGCTGTTTTCATTAATTCAAATTTTATTCCTTCCGCATCCGGAAACCAGAGTTCGTTATTTCGGACAAAAAGCTCGAAACCCTTTATCCTTCAGACTACGCCGAAGAGCATTCTTGGCTCGCTGATCGCCGTGAACAAGGCGTATCTCTCTGGGCAGGTTTTGCAATTTCTCGGTAAATTTTATTAGTCCTTGATGATCCGCGTGCGCAGAATAGCCAGAGATGGTTGTTACCTGCGCCCGAATCTCAATATTCTTTTTATTGATAATGACTCTTCTGGACCGGACAGATTTCTTTTTTGAAGCGTTCTGAATGGCTGCGCCCAATGTTCCTTTTGCCTGATAACCCAGAAAAACCAGATCATGCCTTGGATCCGGAAGCATTTTCTCCAGATAATTGACGATTCGGCCGCCCTCGCACATTCCACTGGAAGCCAGGACCAGCGCTGGTCGTCCTGTCTGTGCCAGGTATCGGACTGTTCTTAAATGATCTTGGTGACTTTCTATGGGTGTGAAATTTTCGGGATCCAGCGGCCGCGCGCCAGATTGCCAACGTTTTCTGGCTTCTTCACTCCAGGCGTATTGAAGCTTACGATGCAGTTCGGTTAATTTTAAAGCGATTGGCGAATCCAGTATGATTTCTAAATCTTTTAAACGCCGGTCAGAACGTTTTAATTGGTCCAGCTCAGCCAGCATTTCCTGCGCGCGCCCAAGGCTGAATGCCGGAACCAGAATACTACCTTCATTTTCCAGCGCATGAACTAATGTTTTGAGCAGCTCTTTCTTTCGCTGTCCAGGAGAAGGATGACTTTTACCTCCATACGTGCTTTCCAATACCAGGAGATCCGCTTTAACTGGCCCAGAGGGAGCCGGAAGTAACGCCGTTTGTGATCTCCCCAGATCTCCGGAAAATACTACGTTTTCCTGAGCAGTCGGCAAGTACTTGCCATTCGACTTACGAATGCAGGGCCCCTCAAACTCAATCCAGGATGATCCCAGAATGTGACCTGCTGGATGAAACCGCACTCTGAGTTCTGGAAAATCATCTATTGGACGGAACCATTGCTTTTGAGAAACCGGACGTAACAAGGTCTCAACCAGTTTGAGAACTTTTGTAATCAAACGTCGGTTGCGAGTCCATTCGAGTCGGAGATTCTCTTCAATGAGGGCAGGAATCAGCTCGCATGTCGCTTTGGATGCGTAAATTTGACCTTTAAACCCGGCAACCAGAGCTTGGGGGACTCTGCCAATGTGATCAAAATGCGCATGAGTCACAAAGATAGCTTCCGGCAGTGGCTGAGGTACATTGGGTTCATTTTCAGAGCCTGATGCAGACTTTCTGACCCATCCACCACAATCGATCCAGAAACGATGAATTTCCTGTTTTTCGAGCCTCCAGGTCAATTCATGAAGCGAACCATCAACCCCATGAACTGCCCCATGATGACTGATCTGGTACATCAATCTTTGAAATCTCCGAAGCTAGACTGACAAATCGCAAATTTGAAAGGCACAAAAATGAGAACACGCTTCGCCCCGGTCAGTTCGCACTCAACGTCATTTTGCGCTCACCTACATAAGGTTACGATAAGTCTCAGGCATTGAAACGGGCGTTAACAGGGCGTTCAGCTGTTAACCGAGAAATGGAATAACCACCTTAAAACCCAGATTTAATTAACATCAATCACACCGCCCGGAGCCATGCCGAATGTCCAAGTTGTAAAGCATATCCATTGTAGCTCTGTCAATCTCCATACAGTTAAGCAGACCGAAACCAGCAGCAACATTTACATGGTTTACATGGCATTCTTTACACATTCATGACTACAGCAATTCTCGAACCATGAATTTGCAATCTACGAATTTCTCCAGGACCAATTTGTTTAAGTGGATTGTTATCACAAATTTCTGTATGGTGCGCAGTAATGGAAACGTACTTTGCTTCCTATGCAAAAGCCCTGAATGAAGCGCTCTTACAGGTTTCTGTCAGAGATAAGAATGGGCAGGAAATCGACATTGAATCCGGCCTGCGCCAATGGACCGAGATTTCAAAAGGGATCAGGGAGACTAAACACAGACAGTGGATCTGCGGAAATGGAGCCAGCGCCGCCTTCGCAAACCACATGGCCCTGGATTTTACCAAAAATGGCGGTATCCCCACCCAATCGGTCAGCGACTCGGCCCTGATCACGGCTTTGGCTAATGATATGGGCGTCGAATCACTGTTTGCCGCCCCAATCGGTTGGCTGGCCGAGTCGGGCGATTTGCTGATCACGGTCAGCAGTTCCGGAAACTCTCCCAATATCCTGAGAGCTATCGAAACGGCTCGCGAAAAAGGAATGAAGGTAGTCACTTTATCCGGTCTCAAACCTGATAATGCTTCCCGTTCATCCGGTGACTTGAATTTCTATATCCCCGGCAAAACCTACGGTGTCGTGGAGTGTACCCACCAGATTTTGTTACACATGTGGCTGGATCAGTTCCTGAATGTGCACGAATGGGATCGCGACACGCTGCAGAATATGAGCGCCGACGCGTTCCAGTTGTAAGAAGATTCCTTTTCCGCTAGTGTTATTGTAATGATCCATTTTAGGCCGAACTCCTTGATCCTCAGTGTGCTGGTGGGATCCTCATTTCTGATTGAGGCCGCCGATCTCAGTTTCAATCAGGACATCCGCCCCATTCTTTCCGACCATTGTTTCCAGTGTCACGGACCGGACAACCAAAAGCGTAAGGCCGGTCTTCGTCTGGACATGGCCGAGGGAGCCTATGCGGAACTGGATCCGGGCGCGCACGCGATTGTTCCCGGAAATGCCGATGAAAGTGAGTTGATTCGAAGGATTTACTCCACCGATCCGGACGAAATCATGCCACCTCCGGAAACGAAACTGCCTTTGAACGACCAGGATCGCGAAATACTCCGCCAATGGATCAATCAGGGCGCCGAGTACCAGTCCCACTGGGCCTTTATTTCAGTTGAACGCCCGGAAGTTCCGAAAGTGGAGGAACTTCCCGTTGGCGTGACTGTAAAGAATCCGGTCGACGCCTTTGTCTTTGATCAGCTTCAGGAAAAGGGCTGGGATCCACAGCCAATGGCCTCCAAAGAAAAACGGATCCGCCGCGTCACACTGGACCTGACCGGATTACCCCCGACACCAGAGGAAGTTCAGGCATTTCTAAATAATGACAGTCCGGACGCCTACGAAAAGTGGGTCGACCATTTGCTGGAATCCGAGGCTTACGGGGAGCGCATGGCTGTGGATTGGCTGGATCTGGCCCGTTACGCGGATTCGTATGGGTATCAGGTGGATCGCGGTCGCGATGTCTGGGCTTACCGGGATTGGGTGATTAACGCTTTTAATCGCAATCTGCCGTTCAACGATTTCATTCAATGGCAACTTGCCGGGGATTTACTCCCAAATCCAACCCGCGAACAAATCCTGGCCACCGCTTTCAACCGGCTCCATCCGCAAAAGAGTGAAGGTGGCAGTATTCCGGAGGAGTTCCGGACCGAGTACGTCGCGGATCGCGTCCGCACCTTTGGCACCACATTCCTGGGTCTAACGCTCGAATGTTCCCGTTGCCACGACCATAAGTACGATCCGATCCAGCAAAAGGAATACTATCAGTTGTTCGCCTACTTCAATAACATCGACGAAGCCGGACTCTACGCTTTCTTTGGATCAGCCGTTCCCACCCCCACACTGCGTCTGACCAGTGAAGATCAGGATCAGAAAATCGCCGCCGCAAAAGAGAAAATTGCCGAGTTGGAAAATCTCTGGTCGGCATTAGAAAAATCTTTGACACCCAAAGAAAACGCCGCTTTTCAGGAATGGTTAAAATCGCCAGAACGTGGTCAGCTCGCCGCAAAACCGATCCCAGGCGAGGTCGCTCATTTCGACTTCGATGAACTGAAAGAAGGCAATCAAATCACCAACCTCGCCTCAGCAGATCATCCGGCAACTGTCGCTGGCGCAAATCAGCTTTCTGCCGGCTACAAAGGTCAGGCTGTGGAACTGACGGGGGATGATCCGGTGAATCTCAAACAAGGAAACTTTACTCGGAATGATCCGTTTTCAATCGGACTCTGGATGTGGACTCCCGACCTTAAAGAGCGCGCCGTGGTTCTGCACCGTTCCCGCGCCTGGACCGATAGCGGCAGTCGGGGTTACCAATTGTTGATTGAGGACGGGAAGCTGAGTATGTCGTTGATTCACTTCTGGCCGGGTAATGCAATCCGGGTTCGAACGGTGGATACCTTTCCAGTTCAGGACTGGGCGCACGTGACCTTGACATATGACGGATCCAGCAAAGCGAGCGGACTGAAGATTTATGTCAATGGCAGACAGGCGGAAACGGAAGTGGTTCGAGATCACCTGAACAAGAACATCACCGGCACCGGTGGGGACAATATTGCGTTGGGAGAACGTTTCCGGGACCGAGGATTTGCCGGAGGTAAGATCGATGAACTGCGCGTATTCGAACGAGAACTGAGTGGCATTGAAGCCTCGGCTTTATGGAATGACCTGGAATACCGCGACCTGCTCAGTCGCTCGGCGGATTGTCTGGATGTCGTCGACCAACACCGGTTGACCGACTTGTTCCTGTTGCGCGAATTCCCGGAAGCCACCGAGCTGCTGGCAGCATTGAAAGCCGCCCGGCAGGAACGCAGTCAGGCAGAGGATGGCGTTCGCGAATTGATGGTGATGAAAGAACTGCCACCGCAAAACCGACGCACATCGCACATCTTAAACCGAGGAGCGTACGACGCACCAGGGGATGTAGTTGTACCGGCTGTTCCTGAATTTCTCCCGGCTCCTGAAGGTGGTAAAGCGACGGATAGATTGGATCTGGCCAACTGGCTGGTCCACCGTCAGCACCCGCTGACTTCTCGTGTCACGGTCAATCGCTTCTGGCAGGCGTTGTTCGGTATCGGGCTTGTGGGGACTTCCGAGGATTTCGGATCTCAAGGGGACACACCGATTTATCCAGACCTCTTGGACTGGTTGTCCGCTGAGTTTATGGAGAGTGGCTGGGATGTGAAAGCGATCATGAAAACGATCGTGATGTCCCATACTTACCAGCAAAGTTCGGTGACTGATCCTGAAATCATGCGGGAAGATCCGAAAAACCGCTGGTTGGCTCGCGGTCCCAGATATCGTCTCAGCGCTGAGATGATTCGCGACAATGCTCTGGCCGCAGCCGGTTTACTCGTACAGAAAGTTGGCGGACCACCAGTACGCCCTTATGAAGTCGAGGTTTCCTTCAAACCGATGTCTCCCGACAAAGGAGATGGACTCTACCGTCGCAGCCTGTACACCTATTGGAAACGCACTGGTCCAGCGCCGGTGATGATGAGCTTCGATGCGGTAAAACGTGATGTTTGCGTCGCTCGTCGTGAGCGCACCTCGAATCCGATGCAGGCTTTGTCGCTGATGAATGGTCCACAATTCGTGGAAGCCGCCCGCGCGATGGGACAGAGCCTGATTGAATTGTATCCGGATTGCATCGACTCCCGAATCAAGGAAGCGTTCTGGAAAACCACCAGTCGACCTCCCAATGAGAAGGAAATTGAAATCTGCCGCCAACTGTTCAACGAACAGCGTGATTATTACGAAGACGATCCGGAGGCTGCCAAGTCATACAACAGCATCGGTCAGATCCCGGTTTTGGAAAACAGCCATCCAGCTGAAATCGCAGCCATGACGACCTTGTCAGCCGCGCTGCTCAGTCATGACGAGTGCATCGTCAAAAGATAATTGATTCACCGATAAACTCTTTAACTGCCCATGAAATCCAACCCGTTCAATCCATCCCCGATCTGCACCGGTCCGGAATCAACCGCCGGCTGGAGTCGCCGCCAGTTTCTCAACCGTTTCGGTATGGGACTCGGGGGCCTGGCGCTGGCGGATCTGCTGAATCAATCCGGTTCAGCTCACGCTGCCACTGCTGGAGCTGCTGAAAATGATCATGGAGTTCTCGCAGCGCCCCATTTCGCTCCCAAAGCCAAACGGGTGATCTACCTGTTCCAAAGTGGAGGTCCGTCCCAAATGGATCTCTATGATTACAAACCTTTGCTGAACGAAAAGCACGGAACCCAGTTGCCCAGCGAGGTTCGCATGGGACAACGATTGACCGGGATGTCCGGCAACCAGACCAGTCTTCCGCTGGCGGGATCCCCATTTAAATTCACCCAAAACGGACAGTCCGGAACCTGGATGAGCGAGACTCTGCCCAACATCGCCAAAGTCGCAGATGATATTTGCGTGGTAAAATCGATGTACACGGAGGCAATCAACCACGGTCCAGCAGTGACCTTCCTGCAAACCGGCTCCCAGTTCCCTGGCCGTCCCAGCATCGGCGCGTGGTTGAGTTACGGTCTTGGAACCGACAATGCCAATCTCCCTTCGTTCGTGGTCCTGATCACTAAAGACAAGGGCGGACAACCATTGCTGTCTCGTTTCTGGGGCAGCGGATTCCTGCCAGCCAAATACCAGGGTGTGCGTTTCCGTTCCGGCGCTGACCCTCTGCTTTACCTGAGCAACCCGGAAGGTGTCTCCACGAAGAGCCGTCGCATGATGCTCGATCGACTCAAGGAACTGCATCTGGAACAAATGGCGAACACTCCGGACGCCGAAATCGAGAACCGGATCAATCAATACGAAATGGCTTTCCGGATGCAGTCCTCAGCGCCGGAAGCGACTGATTTCTCAAGTGAACCGGACCACATATTTGATCTCTACGGCAAAGATTCCCGCAATCCAGGAAGCTTCGCCGCCAACTGCCTCCTGGCGCGTCGGCTCGCTGAGCGCGGTGTGAAATTCATCCAACTCTACCACCCGGGCTGGGATCAGCATGGTGGTTTGCAGGGCGGGATTCAAAACCAATGCCGCGAAACAGACCAGGCTTCTGCGGCGTTGATCCAGGACCTGAAACAGCGCGGCATGCTGGATGACACATTGGTAGTCTGGGGTGGGGAATTCGGTAGAACCAATTACTGCCAGGGCAAGCTGACCGCCAACAGCTTCGGTCGCGATCACCATCCACGCTGTTTCTCACTCTGGATGGCAGGAGGCGGAGTGAAACCCGGGATCAGCTACGGCGAAACCGATCCCTACGGTTACAACATCCTCCCCGACAAAGGCGTCATGCATGTCCATGATTTGCACGCCACAATGATGCACTTGTTGGGAATTGATCACGAACGCCTGACATTCAAGTTTCAGGGAAGAAGATTCCGCCTGACTGATGTTCACGGTCACGTGGTGGATCAGATCATCGCTTAAGAAATCTCGATCCGGAACGGGTAAACAATTTAACCTGGCTCCTGTTCCGGAGTTCCAATCATTTATTTGAACGCCCATTCCAGGCTCCACTTGACCAGTTTCCAATACCGGATGTTCCAGGTAAAAATGCCGACCAGCATTGTCACTCGTTTTAACATCCCGGAATTCAACCAGCGCTTCTTGTACTCAAACCGCCAGAGCTTGTACTGACAGACACCGATCATTTCCTGAGCCACTTCAGGAGTGATCCAACCCTTTTCCCGGGCATGTTCGAGGTCGGTAATGTGCGAGCGAAACAACGCTGATTCCCAACCGACTTTTTTATATTCCATCCGATGAATGATTTCCGGATCGGTCTCCGCGTTGGCCAGGTTCCAGATGTTGGAATCGTGCAGCCTGTAACCCACCAGTTCATCAGGGACGAAACCGATCCCGTTTCGAAGCCAGGCGCGCAACGCCAACACGCAGTCCTCAGTCACTACACCCTCCGTCACTGGTGGAAAATCATGAAACAATCCGGGAGTCCACGCTTCTGAGCAACCGGACATCGAGCACTCCCGCTGTTGAACAAACGCGCGCAGACAATCTTCCTGCGACATGCCTTCTCCCGGAGCCAGATACCAGACTTTCTGGAATTCGGTGCGATCCCCTTTTTCATCAATGTTATAAGCGTCGGAGCAAATCGCTGAAGGTCGCCCGGCTTTCAACCATTCTTCAACCAGACGCTCTACTCGGTTCGGTTCTGAAATGTCATCCCCGGCAGCCACCACCACCAATTCCCCTCTGGCCATGGAGTTCGCTTGTGCCACATTGCCGACAAGTCCGCGGTTGGTTTCATTCCGATGCCACTTCAGCGTGTGAGGTCCGGTGTATCCTTCAGCTTCAGCCTGCAACGCCACATAAGTTTCGTCAGGCGAGGCGTCATCAGAAATCACGATTTCCAGTGGGGAATAGGTTTGGTTAAGTAGCGATCTCAGCGCTTCCCGCGCATACGCTTCCTGCCTGTAAGTGATCAGCGCCAGTGTCACCAGCGGCCGGTCTTCTTTTTGAACTGTTGTGCCCATTCCGTTGATTGATTTTGCTCAATTTTTGGAGGATCCTAAAATCCACTTCATTCCCGGGATCCGTAAAGCCATCTGGATCCAACGGTGATCTGTCCCAAGTCGTTCAGCAATGCCACGCAAACTAAATACCCCTGCGCAACCCGTCAATAAAACCCCGGCTCCGATACTGCCCCATTCGGATTCAATCCGCTCAGCTCCATATCCCAATCCGACAAAACCGGCAGCGACCATCATCAGCTTCCAAACTCCCACCGACCAGCGCAACCCAATGAGATGCCGCGACAACCCGCGCATTCCCAATGTATAAACGGCATACATCCCCGCAAACGCCAACCCGACTCCCTGCAGTCCGATGCGATCCACTGCAGCAAACCCCAACGCCACATGAAGTCCGGCAAAGAGCGTTTCGGTTATCACAAACCACCTGGATGCGCCTTGCGCCAGCATGATGTATCCCATTGGCCAGGAAACGATCCGAAAAAGCAACCCAACCACAAACCATGGTAATAAATCAGCGGCTCCCAGGAATTCTCGGGAGTTTAGGATGAGAATAATCCACGGCGCAAATACCAGTGTCGCCACCAGTCCGGGCAGGGCCAGGAGAATCCCGATCTCGGTCTGTTGATTGACCAGTTCGGAGGCTTCTTTCCGGTTGGCGATGCTGGCGGTCAGTCTCGGATAAAAATCTGCGCCCATCGCGTTGATAATAAACAGGGCGAACATTCCGGAGATCGACCACGCAGCGCCGTAAAGCCCGGTGGCGCCTTCGCCCAGTTCGCGAGTGACCATGGACTTCAACGCCAGCTCTCCGGCTGAGGTCACCACCGCGCTCCACATAAAGGCCAGGCCCAAACTGACCAGTCGCCCGGATTGTCGGAAGGTCTGGCCCCAGGTCATGACCACCGATTGCAGTCCCATCCCCCGAACCCGCCACGCAGCCAACGCCCAGGTCAACGCCGCAGTGAGAATAAAGACAGGAATGATCCCCCTTACGCCAATAACGTAGTAGATGGGAATGCAAATGAGTGTGGAAACAAAAACCGCCAGAACGTTGACCATCGCCAGATCCTTCAATCGGCGAAATCCCTGTAACGTCGCCATCTGTCCTGCAGAGGCAGAGCTGAACACGAGCGCGGCGCCAATCCACAGGATCGAGTCCGTTTGTTCCTGATCTCCAAAAGTCCATCCACTGATCGGCGCCGCCAGAATCGCGGTCAGCGCCCAACCCAAAATCCCGGTCACCCAGCACACTCGCCGAATCACAGTCGCCATGCTGGCTGCCTGCCGCTCATCTCCTCGTGCGTTGGCGTCCGCAATCTGCCGCACTCCACTCGGTCCCATGCCCAGCGCAACAACATTTGTCAGAAAATTCAACAGCGCCTGGTAGTTGGTGATCAACCCGGCGCCAGAGGTTCCCAACAGAACTGCCACCGCTTTTTGACGAACAAGGCTGGTGAGGTATTGAATCCCTTGAGCGCCACCAATGATCGATGACGATTTCAGGATCTGTGAATAGCTTTCCGAGGATTTGGCCATGGCTCAGGAACGGGAGGCCAACGCCTGCTTCAATGTTCGGGCAACATAGCGAATGTCATCCGGATCATGATTGGGCCCGATCGGCAAACTGATCAGTGAGTCGGCCATTTTCTCCGCGATCGGAAACGCTCCTTTGGAGATTTTTAAATCAGCATACGCGCCACTGAGATGCGGTGGAATCGGGTAATGGATCAATGTCTGAACACCTGCATCTTCCAGAGCTGTCCGAACTGCGTCCCGCCCTTCACACTGAACCACAAACAGATGCCAGACCGGCTCCGCCCACTCTGGAACATGAGGAATCTGCAATCCGGGAACACCCGCCAGTTCCTCCAGGTAAATCGCCGCCAGCTTTGTGCGACGCTGATTCCAGTCCGGCAGGCAGTTCAACTTCACCCGCAGAAACCCCGCTTGTAATTCGTCCAGTCGCGAGTTGTAGCCGACAACTTCATTGTGGTAGCGCACCCTTGATCCGTAGTTGCGCAAAACCCGAACCTTTTCCGCCAACTCTTCATCCTGCGTGGTCACTGCTCCCGCTTCACCAAAGGCGCCCAGGTTCTTGGTCGGGTAAAAACTGTGACACTCGATATCAAAGA
>JAUIHU010000686.1 GCA_030432175.1 Verrucomicrobiia bacterium
GTTGCGTTAACAGAATCTGAGGTTGAGAGTTTGAACAACGATGCACAGGCCATGGCTGAGTCAATGGCATCTGAAATCGCGGCTAATTCTGAAGCTCTCGAATCCACAATGGAGGAAGTCGAAGGATCAGCTGACGCTGCAGCTCAGGCTGAATTGGTTCGCAAATTACAGGGAATGTTGGATTCCGGTGAAATCACACAAGCACAGTTTGAATTGCTCTGGACATCCATCGCCAACTCCGATGCAACCGCTGGATCAGAGGGCGAAGTTGAAGATCCGACCTGGCTGTTAGATCCACCTGCAGTCGATTGGCAGGCTGTATCAGATCGGATCAATAGTCTTCATGCCTCAGGCGCCATAACTGATGCGCAATACAAACGTTTCCAGGCTAATATCGAGGCCGGAGCCAATGTCCCTGCCGAAGAAGAAACGCAAGTTGCAGCCGCTGTGGACGTGGCAGGCGCCAGCTCTGAATTGGATAACGTCGTTGTAGACGCTGCATCAGATGTGCAACCATCTTCCAACTCAAAGTATGATGTCCGGATCAATGGATACCCACTACCAGCGCACCTTTCTTCCGATTACAAATTTGACCTGGTGGAAATTTTCCTGGCGAAAAACAAAACGTCCGACAGCAGCTACCGAATCACCATCAACAACCATTTGGTTCCTCAGAATATGGATCCTTATGTGCTGGAGTTATTATTGGACATCTTGTTGACAAAAGAAAATTCCCGTTAAGGTAAATTAATTATTTCCAGTAAATCTACCTCCTAAGCAAAGGGGGCTCATTGCGAATTCCGATGTCCTCGGAATTCGTTTTTTCTTTTTTTGAACTATCGTTTTTAACTATCCTCCCACCCTTCCCTAAGATCGATTTCAGTTTTGTCTTGGCATACTGTGGTTGAACCTACTATTAAGTTTTTCAAGTTGACCCACTTACAAAACACCAGATCCATTTGCTTCATTTAATCGATGACAGCTGGCGCCTTGTGACACATTCAGAAAGCCAATGGTTAATTGCAATACTCATGGAGATACATCGTGGCTTCCCGTATTCGTAATCTCTGCCACTTTATTACTTTCAGGATGCGTCGGCGCCGATCGCAGAGACACTGAACGCTCGATTCCGATTAAAACTGAGTCTGTACAACCTTCATTTAAAGAATCTCCACAGCGACCCGCTTCTGACCTTTCCAAGAAAAATCAGAAACAAAATGGGAACGAACCAGAAATTCAAGGAGTCGGGTGGTGGAAACAATTCAAAGATCCCCAACTTGACCGGTTCATTGAAACAGCTCTGGAGAATAATCTGACAATTCAGGAATCCTGGACCAATATCCAGCAGGCAGAAGAATTTCTCGCACAATCCCGTTCAGCATTCAGACCGACCGTCGATGGCAGAGCCAACGTCCAAAAACGATGGATTACTCCCCAGGATGAAAGCATCAGAAATAGAGGAGACGACTCAACAGTCGGAGGCGCATTCAACTGGGAACTCGATCTCTGGGGAAGGTTAAGAAGTATCCGCGACGCCAGAATTCAGCAAAAGAATGCCGCAATTCACGATTGGCAAGCTGCCCGGCTGGACCTCTCCACCTCCGTAGCCACAACCTATTTCGCAATTCAAGAGCAACGACTTCAATTGGAACTCAACCGTTCCCAGCAGGATTCCAACCGAACCTTACTGGACTTGACCCGGCTGCGATTCGCGCAAGGGCAAAGTTCAATAGTGGATGTGCTGCAGCAAAAAGACCAATTAGCGGCAACAAAGGTGAATGCCCCAGGGATTGAAGCCACCCTGAAAGAACTGCAATACGCGATGGATGTATTGCTGGCGCAGGAAATGGGTTACACTGAGGCTGCATTGGAGTCTCTAACCACACTGCCCGAACCACCTCCGCATCCTGAAACTGGAGCCCCGACAGATCTACTTCTCCAACGCCCTGACCTTCTATCTCTGGAAGCTGAAGCGCGTTCTGTAAATGCGAGGGTAGCCGAAGCGATCGCCGACAGATATCCCAGAATCAATTTCGGAGCTTCACTTACAGGTGTGGGGGATCCAACTCTCAACTCAATGATAGCCAATATCTTTGCTTCTGTCACCGGGCCGATTGTTGACGGAGGGTTAAGAAGATCTGAAGTTCGAAGGCGTAAAGCGCAATTTGAAGGAATCCTTTATCGATATTCTCAGGCGTTTTTAGTTGCGGTTCGCGATGTCGAAACTGCATTGATCAACCTGCGTCAACGTCAGGAAACCCTTCATCAACTGGAACTAAGACTCCAAAATGCTCAACGTTTGCTGAACGAATCCCAGAACAGATACAGCCAGGGTTTGACAGATTACCTGCCAACATTGACTGCAGTTGTGAATGAACAAAACCTGCGACGACAATGGCTGACACGAAAACGTGAAGCCTTATCCTTTTACATAGGGCTTTGCAGCTCTCTGGGAGGACCAATTCCCGATTTGGCTGAAAAGGAACCTAACCACAAGGAGCAAACAGAACCATCCACCAACCACCGTCCTTAAGATCATTTTCCAAGTCACTTTTTCAACCCCATAACACTATGGAGAGCGAGACCAAAAAAATGCCCCGTCAGTGGATCATCAGTCTGTTGATCATTCTAGCTGGAATAATTGTCGGAGCGCTGTTGCTGATGACCGGGCCTAAGACCCAGCCTACCGATGAAAAACGAGGATCAAAAATCGTCAGAACCATTCAGCTCAAACCGGCGACACATAGCATCACCGTCGTTGGTTACGGCTCAGTCATTCCGGCCCAACGGGTAGTCATCCGTCCGCAAG
>JAUIHU010000026.1 GCA_030432175.1 Verrucomicrobiia bacterium
ATGACGGTGACGCACGGGTCATCGCTGGCGGCCTCGCTGGGCGTGTCCCCCGTGATTATCGGCATGTTGGTGGTGGGCGTGGGTACCAGCCTGCCCGAACTTGTGACCTCCGCGATTGCCGCCGCGCGCAGGGAATGTGATCTTTGCGTGGGTAACGTGGTGGGTTCCAATATCTTCAATATTCTGTGGATTCTGGGGGTGACCGCCAGTATCCAGAAGCTGCCATTCGATGCGATAAGCAATATCGACATCATCATGGTCATTGTCGCTACCATGCTGATTCTGCTGGCGGTGGTGAGCAGTCGTGCGGCGACTATTTCACGGGCCTGGGGCGGTGTGTTTGTCTGTGTGTACATCGCGTATATGGCCTACGTGATACAGCGCGGTTGAGGTGAAGGCATCGTCGTTTGCGGTGTCTTCCTCGCGCCTGCGGTAAACCGTGGCGCCAGCCCCCGGATGAGTTTGTCGCAAAACGGGCATTGTTGCGCCGGAAGTTGTAGCATGGCGGCGGTTTCCAAAGACAACTGACAGAGGGCTTCGCAATGGCCGATACCGGATTACAACTACGTTCCACCGTTACCGAAGACAATCGCCTGGAAATTACGCTGGTGGATGTCCCTGTTTCTTGCTGCTTTGATGTTGGGTTTGACATCAGTTGCGCACCGACCAGACTGGCATAGTTCGCTCCATGAATTAGGGATTGCTGGATGTGAAGCACAAGGGAGAGCGTGGGATACCAGTAGCCATGATTGCCCGGATTCGCCCGCCCCACAAGACCCGGTTGATAAGCATTCTCACACTTGTGCGCTGACATCTTTCAGTAACGGAGCAGCTCTCCACATAACGGTTTTTCATTCACAGGCATCTCCCGAGAAGAACGAAATACTACTCCCGGAAATCGCCTATTCTGGACCATTATCTTTACTTTCCTTCAATAATCACCAGGGAAGATCTCCACCCAGCGCTGCATTACATTTGCTTTAACGCTGGAGTTGAGCCTGAGAAGCTAAGAAAAGCGCTTCTTTCCCTTTATAACTGGCATCAAAATCTTGATCTATTTCACAGGATTAGATTCTCCGTATTTCAAATAATACGGCATTCCCTGGTCACCCAAATAGATTTTTCCGCGCCAGCAACCGCAACGCTCAACCAGATCAATACCTCAATTGGTGAGGCAACCAGGCGCATACAAACATGAGTCCATATAGCCCCAGATGTTCAGGGCTGACAAATTGGAAATTTAACGAACCGGATCAGGAAAGATGAGACCCAACCAGAATTTCAAAATATCGACCAGTCAAAACAATTTATTGCTGAAAAAAGCTTCACCAAGGTTACAGGGATTCACCTTGATTGAACTACTCGTGGTCATCGCCATCATAGCAATTCTAGCCGGCATGCTTCTACCTGCGCTCTCTGCCGCCAAAGAAAAGGCGCGTCAAATTAATTGCGTTTCAAATCTACGTCAGTTGGGTATTGGTGTAAGGCTGTATTCAGATGATCATGTAGGAAAATTGCCCTTAACAACACATGGAGCCCAGGACGAACAGGAATCCTGGATCTATTCTCTTTTGCCGTATGTCGGAAACGTCAACAAAATCCGGCTCTGCCCTTCTGATCCACGACGCATAGAGCGCTCTGAGCAGAGGGGAACGAGCTTTACTTTCAACTCCTTTGTTGCTGTACCGCAATATGGACCTTTTGGAAATCTGATTCGACCAGTAAGGAAACTGGATGGCTATCGCTCTCCTTCAGCAACTCATTTGATGTTTGAAACCTCTGATTCGTACGGTCCCGGAGTTTTCTCTGATCACACTCATTCCGCTCAATGGACTCTAGGTTGGAACGAGGTGTTTGCTGACATACAGCCAGACCGGCACACTAGCGGGAATCGTTCGTCTGACCATTCAACAGGCAAGGCAAATTATCTTTTTATAGATGGACATGTGGATGTGTTAAACGCAGCGCCATTAAAGGCTCAAATCGATGCAGGTATCAACTTTGCAGAGCCCTTGGAAGACCGGCAATGAGTCGCATGGCCTTGTCAAAAACAAAGAACAAAAAAAATAAGCTTCAAGCAATTGGCTTGAAGCTTATGGAAATTGGTTGCGGGGGCCGGATTTGAACCGACGACCTTCAGGTTATGAGCCTGACGAGCTACCGGGCTGCTCTACCCCGCGTTCAGAGCGGACTGCCAAACTATCTGTTTCTGTTTGGAATGCAACAGTTTTTTAAAAATTATTTTAAGTTTTTCTTCAGCTCCTTGATTTTACGGTTTTCTTCCTTCGCGGTGTAGTATGGATCCAGCGGATAACATCCACTAATCATTCCGTTTCTGGGACCGGTCGTGCAGTCACTGAAAGTACGACAAATCAGTTTTGGTGTCAGCTTACCCTGTTCCATTGCTTCCATCAGTATGTTTGGGTAACTCAAAACAACCCGGCCTATTCCCACAAAATCAGTCCATCCTTCACGAATTGCAGCTTGAGCGACTTGAGGGAGATACTCCTGAAGGTAACTGTACCCTGATCCAACCAACGCTACATTCTCCGGCTTTGTTTTCATCAGTGAACGAACCACCTTCATCTGGCGCGCCACATCGATCAACGGATCATGCGCCGGCTGATACCCATCTGAAGGTGGATAAGCTGCGGGGCGCTGAATATGCGGATTATAATACGGAGAACCTGCCGTCAAATTAACCAGTTGAATGCCTAACTCAGAACAAAGATCAATAAATTGCCTGGTTTCCGTAAGTTCAGGCTCCAGCGGATTGGTCGGGTCAGATCCAAATATATAATCATATGGAAGGTAAGCCTCATAGTCTTCAGGCATTCCCGGCCCCAGTTTACCAGGCTCAGATAAATCAGGATCCGGATTAGGTCGAAATGGCACAAAATCAAATGCGCTCAGTCGCACTCCCAATCCAATCTGAACACCAGCAGCTCGAATGGCTTCAACGATCTCCCTGAGAATACGCGTGCGATTTTCAAAAGAACCACCATACGGTCCAGGTCGATGGCGTGCGCTGAGGAATTCATGAAGCAGGTAGCCATGACAGTGTTTGATATCGATAAAATCCGCTCCAGCCTTTTCTGCGAGGACTGCAGCCGAGGCATAAGCGTCAATCAACTTTTTGATTTCATCATCGCTCAGGATCGGATCGTCATTATCAATGCCGAACTTCTTGTCCAAAATTGGATGCCTGTACGCAATCCTGGGTTCCAAAAGCTTTTTGTCGTTAGGGCGGCAGAATCGTCCGGAATGAGTGAGCTGAAATCCTACCACGAGATCCTCTGTTGTTCCGTATCGTTCCTGATGAGCAGCAATTAATTTTTCTTTAAGACCCGCAATGGCTCCAACATTCTTTTCATTGATGATCAATTGGTTGGGATTAGCTCGACCATCCGGGCGTATCGCCATCGCCTCGCCACCCCAAATCAATTTGGCTCCTGATTCACCAAAACGACTCCAGCGGCGCTTCATGGTTTCAGTGACTCCACCGTTCGTCGTGCCGTCCCAGCCTTCCATCGGATGGATTGCCACACGGTTGCCAATGGTTTTTCCGTTGATGGAAAATGATGGAAAACTCTTGGAGAGTGGAGAATCAGCTGTTCCTTCTATCGAATCATCACATGGTATCTCCACCTTCAGTGTTTGGAGATGTTCAAGAAATTTGTCAGTCGTTTTCAGCGAAGGAATGCGGGTAACTTTATAAGGCTTTGACTTCATAAACTCAGTGAATTGGATCAAATCACATTCCACCGCATCGCTGAAGATTATTCTTTCTACTGAATAATGGAAAAGCTTCGTTCTCAGAACGAGTCAAATTTTCAAACTGCTCTGGTCAATGGGTGGGAAACAATTTGGGTGACCTTCCGGGAGACCTGTTTCCCAACCGTGCAAGTCCAACCATTCTCTGAAGTAGTCTGAACCTGTTGACAGCCACACTCCTTCAATCACACCGTTGGTCAGTTTGCGCTCATCAAAGTGGGTTGATTGGGTAAGTCTGACAAACCCACCTCGTTCCACGAAGCCGCTATCCAACCACGCTTAGGCCCTTCTCTTCCAAGGTTTTCATCGTAATGAAAACGATAGTGTCCGTTCATATCAATTGAATCAGCAATACCGGCTCCTATGAAATCAAGAGTATCCGATCCACCGCCTCCTAACGTTAGATGTGCGTCTGGGGCGTATATTGTTCCAATAAAAGCGCTATTGCCGGAAAGAGCTACGGTTTCATTCCCCGGTGTTCCCCAATACTGAAAATTCATTGCATTGCCAGCCAGGTTAATCACTCCATTCCCAGCAATTTTTGTGCTCGATCCTTTCATGAACACCTGAAGACTGGCTCCCTCGTCTATTGTAATGGAGGACTGCCCAGTCATGTTAATCGACTGGTTGACAACCAATTTCGCATTCCCTCTGACTAGAACCTTCTGAGATCCAGACAATCTTAGATCCAGTAAACCGTATGTTCCACTGTTCAAAATATGTTTGTAATAGACACCATCCACCACACCTGGTCCTGGATACCATCCAAAAGAAGTTGGAGCCTCAACTTCCGGAAATTCCACGTTCATATCATCCGAATACCATCCTGGCTGAATACCTCTGGATCCGGCAGCATGCCAGTCCAGATCGCCGACAATGCCGTTTGGTCCGATTGCTGGGGTACCCTCTGGACCAGAACTGATTTTACCCTTAATCTTGGCATTCCCCACATCCAGTGAATTGATGATTCTGGAATTGGTGGCAATGTCTCCTCCTGCTTTGACTTTGGTTGAATCATATCGTCCATCGGTATTAAATGCTGGATCTTTAGAATCAAAGCTGTCCGTTTCAATATTATTGCCATGCAAATCAAATGTGTCTTTGGCTACCAAACCTTTGAAGAAAAGTGGCAATGATTGAGTAGTGACTCGCAACGCTCGTGAAACCCACTGATCAGAGTTAGGCGCTTTGAGATTTCCTTGCGCATACAAAACGGGTTGTACTTCCTGTGAAACCCAGACCTGATATCGTCCAGCGCCCAATTGCCGATTCATGTAAACATAAGAATCAGATTCCACCCATTGGTCAGTTGCTAAACCATCAGGCCCTCTTTCGTTCAGATGCGCCAAAGCTTCTTCAATTCCAGCTTCAGCTACGGGAATAGTTTCATTCCAGGTCTGCGATCTCATTGAAGAACGAAAATTCCATGACACCAAATTCAGGTATCCTAACAGGACCAATCCAAAAACTGACGAAAGCACAAGTGAGATCTGCAAAGCCATTCCTGAATTTGGTAACAAGCCTCCTTTACTAGCTGAAATTGATTCCCAAAGATTCAATTGAGATTTGGTTTTCATTCAGAAATAATCGCTCATCCACAATAAAATTATCAGGTCCATTACCTATTTTTATTGGAGGCGCTTCAGTAGGGCCAAATGGTCTATCGAATGGACTTCAATCAGCCTTCGGTCAGACATTAAATTTGCCCAGGAATATTCATGCAATCATTGAAAACGGAAACTATACAAAACAAATAAGCCAACCCATATATGGATTGGCTCAATTGCAAATTACTAATACTGACTATAGGAAATTCCTGACAGTTATAATTTATTTATTTTTATTCTTTTTGTTGTCTTTGTTCCTTCCTGGAGCTGAGCCGGAATTCCCAGGCGCAGAAGATTCACCCGAATCGTCATCTGAGGAAGATGATGAAGTCGATCCAGAGGTTGTATCACCTGAGCCTGTATCGGTGGATGCGGTTGTGGTAGTTCCACCGCCGGAATTTGCCCCCCCAGAATCGCTGGGTGATGATGATGTTGTTGTTGAAGGAGTGGGTTCTGGATCAAATATAGTACCAATCGGATCATTAATGATTGCATCGACTATTGAAGGCTCCACCAATGGTGGGGAATCGGTTGTAATAGCTGATGTCAAAACCAATTGATCTGAATCATCATTATCGTAATACTCAGGAAGTGGAATATCGACACCTCCGGTGATTTCGTGCCAGGCAGTCGCAACGAACCCACTTCCAGGACCTTCTCGACCCAGGTTTTCGTCATAGTGAAAATTAAAGTGTCCGTTCATTTTGACAGAGTCCGTAACACTGGCTCCGATGAAATCACTTGTGTCATTCCCTCCACCTCCCAGGGTGAAGGCTGCGTCAGGAGCGTAAATGGTTCCTACAAAACCTGCATTGCCAGACAACTTGATCGAGGTGTTGGAACTCAATCCATAGTATGAAAAGTTCAATGCATTCCCGGTTTCGTTCACCACTCCTTGACCAGAGAATTTTGTGGACGCTCCGGTCATATAGAGGGTGAGCGATGCCCCGGGTTTGATTTCAATCGCTGCTTGCCCTGCCATAGAAATGTCTCCAGTAACCAACAATGTAGCGTCTCCGGTAACAGCTATCTTTTTCTTCCCGGAAAGTGAAAATCCATTCAGCTCATAATTGCCGGACCCAATTACATATTCATAGCTTTCTCCGTTGATCGACCCGCTCGTCGGATAATTGCCGTTAGTAAACGGCAAAGTAATATCCACGAAATCAACATTCATGTCATCAGACGACCATCCTGGCATGACTCCCGAATTCCCGTCAGCATGCCATTCCAACGAACCAACAGCTCCATTGGATCCAATACTGACACTACCTCCAGGACCGGTTGAAACTCGACCTATAATGTTTGCGTTACCAATTCTTAACCGATTCTCCAGGCTGGAATTAGTTGCCACATCTCCATTTGCTTTGCGCTTTGCAGGATCATAAAATCCGCTAGTGCTTGCAGACGGATCCTTCGAGTCAAAGCTGTCCGTCTCAACATTATTTCCATTCAAATCAATATCATCCTTGGCGACCATCCCCTTCATAAACATCGCATTCTTCTGCGTGGTCACCCGGATGGTTCTGGTAAAATCATCTGGCGCAAGAGAACTGGTGACGGAGCCCTGCGAATAAATAATTGGATTTTCGTCATCAGAAATCCAAACCTTGTAAGTTCCATTATCCAGGTCAACTGTCTTAACGTAGTTCGTCCCAATGAATTCCCAACCGTCGGAGTCCAGATTATCCACCCCGTTGTAATTGATGTGAGCCAAAGCTTCTTCAACTCCGGATTCAGCCAGAGGTATCGTTTCATTCCAAACCTGAGACCTTGCAATGAAGCGATACTGATTGCCAACCAGGTTGAGGTATCCCAACAATGTAATACCAAAGACCGTTGACATGATCATAGCTCCAACCAGTATGTTGCCGGATTCGCTGGATCTATATGATTGATTAAAGGATGAAATTTTCATCTTAAGACAAAGTTAAATGTATAAATTCGAAAGAATCTAACCCATGGATGAATCGATTCGTTATTGTTTGCGGATTACTATCTTGGCGGACTGCACCACCTCGGAGTTCACACGATCTCCCATGACGCTTTTAGCGCATCGCCAGTCCAGCTGTATCAATTTGCATGTCCATGCGGTCGCTGCAGGATACTGTTCATACTCGCCCTGCATTGGATTACGCTGGAAGAGTGTTGCGGTAAACTCTTCACAGTTTTCTAAAAGTACTACAGGATCCTCATCTTCCTTATCCCGAATGAGTTCATTGCGATCCGGATTAAGGTAATAGGTCAACGTTTTTCCGTCCCAGTCTTCCAATACTATTTCTGTTGAAGAACCCGAGATCAAGCGATTGGCCTGGCGAATTTCACCGGTCATCAAATCCAGAGCATATCGGCTTTGCTGGCTAAGTTCGCTGTAGTTGGACATCGCCAGAAAACTTCTGGCCGTATATAGGGAAAGTGTGCCTAAAGCAGCCATCGCCATCAATCCTATGGTCGTGGCGATCATCATTTCCATGAATGTAAAACCGGCTTTGCGGCATACTTTTTGGAAGTTTGAATTTGTAATCGTTTTCATTTCCCTAAAAATTCAGTAGTTCTTTGAGCATGATTGGTCTGCCAAAATCTCAGCTTCCAGCCTTCAAGTGGAACTTCCAGCCATCCCATTAATAAACGTAATTCTGCAGCCCATTCTTGGATACAAGCGTCGTCATGGTTCGCTCCTGTGGCCGTCCAGATGTCGACCAATTCAGCGTAATGATGATTTTACGAACTTCATCATCGTAAGCAGCTCCGCTGTTGAGCGGGACGATTTCGACAGAGCCTTCAAATACTTCATCTGAAGACAAATCTGTCCTGTCGGCATCCGCGGGATCCAGCGCTGCCTGGAAACTTGCGGGTACAAAATCTGGTGTCATCAGCTGAGACCAACTGTACAGACGAATCGTTTCCATTTTTTCGAGCATGACCTGAGTGGCTCGCATGTTTTGTTGACTGCTGAGAACAATTTTAAATCCACTACTGATCCCGGCATACAGAGCTGCAAATACAAATGAAACAATCGCCATTCCAATAACGGTTTCAATCAAAGTGAAGCCTGATTGAACCGCCCCGCCAGAATGGGACGCCCACCTTCGACGCTCGCCTCTATCAAAAATTTCAGAGGATGCTTTTTTGAGTTGAGTTTTCATTTTCATTCACACGCTCATCCTGTTTTCGTAATCCTGTCGAATAACAGACCTGATATTCCAAAATTCAGGCTTTCCAAACTTTCAAATTTAGATCGAACGTTCTACAGAAAATTGGAGCATCCCATATACCAAGAAACCCGTTGTAAGAGGATATATGGCAGTTTGTCTTAAATGCAGTATTCGACTAGGTTGTATAGCGCCTACCAAAAATAAACCCGTTTGATATTTAGGACTCTATCATTCTCAACATGCTTTTATTTCCCAAGTGTATTTCCGGGATTTGAGAAGTTGGCATTTGAAATTGGAATGCAAAAAAAATGACCCGCTTGGGTCATTTCGTTAATTAACTTGAGATGGAGTTTCTCTCTTTTAATCCAGTCCGGAATAATGGGCAAAGAACGCAGCAGCCTGTGAACGACGGTTGAATCCAAGCTTTTCCAGCATGTTTCTGATGTAGTTTTTAACCGTGTTCTCACTCAACGTCATTGCATCTGCTATTTCCTTGTTGGTCATCCCCTGAGCAACCAGTCGAAGCGCGCGAGATTCTTGTGGTGATAGTTGAGCAAGCTTTTCCTTGGGAGATGATTTTAAGGATTTGATGCAAGAAAAAACCTGGTGAGCGACGGAAGGATCCAGAAAAGTCTCACCTCTTGAGGTTTTGACTATGGCATCTTTCAAGGAATCAATACCGATTTCTTTCAACACAAACCCATTACCACCCGAATTGACAACCTTCACCAATGAATTCTCATCATTTTGGGAAGTTAGAAATAACACCGGAGTGTCCAATCCCATCTCTCGAATGGCTTTACAGGTTTCAAACCCATCTTTTTCAGGAAGCATGATGTCCAATAAGATCAAATCTACTTTCCCATCTCTCAGAAACTCCAGAGCTTGATCTCCGCTTGAGACATGCTTGACCACCTTGAACTGGTCAAATTCATCTAACAATAACGCTAATCCTTTGCGCACCATTTCGTGGTCATCAACGATTAACAGATGAATTGGGCTATCAAATTCCGTGGCGGGTTCTTCGGGTAATGCTGATGTTACTGCAACTGTCATGATAGACTTGGGATTTAAAGATCACAAAGACCTGGGTCTTTCAATTACTCACAAACGGCATTAGCAGAGTAATAAATTTCTTGAAATTGTAACAACCTAAATCATTTCAAGGACCTGGAGTCGAATGTAACTCAATGAAAATGGTGTCCTGGGACCGCTAAACCTCAGGTCGGCGAGTGGAGCCACCAGTTGAATTAGGAATCACACTCCAAAGAGCCTGCATTAATGTTTAAATCACTTTTTCAGAAGGGTGTTTACGTAGTCTGACTGAAACGGTTGTCCCTTTCCCGGATCGCGTATGAATATCAAACTCCGCGTTAATCTCACGAGCGCGAGATCGCATGTTCCGAAGTCCATGCCCTGCTCCATCTCCTGGTAAATCGTTATTAAAACCTTTTCCATCATCCTGAATTTCCAAAATTATGGAGGATTGGCGGCGACGTAGAGAGATGGTTACCTTCTCAGCTTCAGCATGTCGTATGGCGTTACTGACTCCTTCTCGAATAATAAAGATCAGTTGTGTAACTTCTCTGGATGTCAAAGCACGCGATGCTTCCGGTTCGATGTCCAGATAGAAATTCAACTCCTCAAAACTTTCCAACGTCAAAATCAGCGACTTTATGGCTGGCTTCAGCTCCGCCCCGGATAAAGGCCCTGATTCAATTTCTGAAATGAACCCACGAATTTCTCGGATCACACGATTGATATCCTCCGAGATGGAGCCCAACGAATGCTCCAGCTGTGTGGTGTCAAATCCTTTCCCTGCCTGGACCTTACATGTTTCTAAACTCAAACCAATGGCGAAGATGGATTGCACAATTCCATCATGCAAATCTCTCGCAATTCTTTCCTGACTCTCATAACTGGAACGCAAAGATTCCTCATTCTTCCTCAACGAAACGGTCAGATCGTGCAATCTTGTAATGTCTTTTCCATAAGCCAGAAAGTATTTGATTTTATCCTCTTCGAATACCGGGATAAAAGATATCTCGATGAAAACCGACTCCGAATTATTATCTCCGCAGGGCAAAAATTCCAACTCAACAAATTGGGTTGGACGAGGTTGCGATGTGGGGCGCTTAATTTCAAAAAAAATCCCCCTGAATTCAGAAATGGACTCTTTCGTCAGGAAGTTCTCCAGGTAAGTGTCTTTCTCCAAAGCTTCCTCGTTAATTTCTAAAGTCGCTTTTGAAGCCTGGTTCATTCGAATAATTCTTCCATCTTCTGCCAGCGCCAAGAGCCAATCACCCGCCATATTCAAAAGGATATCTCGTGTCTCAAGATCAATCTTTTCAGCTCCCCGGATTGATATCTCCTTTTGGAGTCGACTTTGGTAATGGCAGACAAAGAACAACGCCAGCCCAGCTGCGAGGGCGCTACCTGCTGAAATGGCGCCAATGGTGGATGGGGATAATGCAATTGTTCCCTGAGGGCGCTGTTCTATTGAGTCTTCATTTGTGGTTTGCTTTTGAACGATCAAATCAGTTTCTGATGCTTTCTCAGGCAAACTGATAACCTCAATCAAATCGGGTCCCTGGGTCAGAAGATTCAATGAAAATAATGATTCAGATCTTTTAAGCTGAGCAGGCCATTCAAAGGAGTATTCTACTGGCACAGGGCGAGTTAGTAATACTCCTTTCACGCTTAATTGGCTGCCCACCAGCCAATTCATTTGATTTCTCCAAACCTCCGGCAGCGTTGCTTTACTCCGACTCATCCAGACCCAGAAACGATGCTCATTATGTTGCATGGTTAGCAGAACTTCATCCTCAGACCAGAAAGTGCGAGAGATCAGTTCTCCTACGATCTCCTGAGGACTTCCATGCAATTGACCTGATCGTTCGATGGGAAATTGAACTCGGTTGTAAATGACAGGGTCATCATCAGGTCCAGAATCGAGTTTCTTAACCTTTGCATTCTCCAAATGCACACGTCCATCAATGTCATGCCCAAAGCCAGCTACTCTCACTTTGTCGCCTGGAGCAAAACCGCTTTCAAATGTTTCATTCAGAAAAACCGGGATTCCATGCCTTTCATTCACTACCCAGAGCGTTTTGTTTTTAAAGCTCCAGGCTACGGTACCCTCAACTTGAATCGGCTGTCCTGTAGCAACCCTGGCATCATAAAACCTAAGTTTCTCAATTGGGCGAATTGGAACGGAAAACAGGTCCTCTGGGCCGGGTTCCAATACTTTCACTCCGCAAAAACCACTCTGCGCCAACACCTGAAATCCGGTCCTCTCCTCAAAATCTTCACTTGTGTTCAAATTCAACCCAATGATCCCACTCGCTTCAATCAAAGCCCCTAAATCAACTTCACCGTCCGTTAGACTGTATTTGGTCACAACCTGGATGTGTTCGCCAAAATCATCTATCTCAATAAATAACCAACCCAAATAATTGCTCACATTCCGAACAACTCCCTTCACCCTCACGAATGATGAATCGTGAAATCCATGATTGATTTCGTGGATGCGAGCTTCCCTGAAAGGTGGTACTTCTGCTTCCTCTTCTAACAGTGTCACATTCTCACTCAGCACATAAGGTGAGTAAAAACCAACATCAGTCTTTCCTTCGACTCGAACCTTCATGCCTTCCTTGAATTCCGAACTGGAAAGAAAATAAATGTAAATCCCGTTGCCCTCATCGTCATGAATGAAACTGACCCAAAGCGTCGAGTCCAGCATGGTAATCACACCTTCTACTTCAACCGGCCACCCGGATCGCGCTGCGCTCTGGTCCAGTTCAAATATTTCCGGAATTGATTTGAGTACCGGGCGGGCCTTTCCATCCTCAGGTGTCTCCGCCGGAGCTTGCTCCGATGAAGGATCTGAATCCTGAGCGAAATTAGCAGCTGCTGTCAGCATCAAGGCCGCGCATAAAAGGAGCTTGAAGCCGTTTAAAAATCCTGGAATTTGCCGGCAAGCAGATAATAAATATGCCTGTTCTTTGAAAAATTTGCCCATTCCGCATAAAATTTTGACTATAAAACTAAATACTCATCCCCAAGCACGCCAAATTTCCTGAATCAAGTTGGAAAATACAACGATAGAAATCCATTTTACTGATTTATTCTCTCATTGCTCCTTTTTCCAGTAAGTGGTTCAAAGTTTGTGACACCCACTCTAAGCGTCGTGGATTCAGCGGAGAAGCCACATCTGCTGTCCGCCCGGCGGGGTCCGTCTGTTTTCGAGCAATGTCAATCGCCGCCTGCAGGGATTTCGCTTCATCCGGAGTCAGCGTCCAGGTCATCGGTTCGGCTCCGGATTCCACACATTTGTCAGCAATCTGGTCCATACGAACAACTTTTCGTCCCCACTCCAGCATCACAGCGCAAGGCTCCAGACAGGGAACCTCACTTTTGACTTCAGCGCTGTCCGTATCCAACCCTGGAACAGTCCAGTACCTCCGTTTCATACAAAAGCTCGGACCACAAGCAGTCTGCACAGCCTGGGCTGCGCGATCTCCTTTCAGGTTCTTGGCATTGCGATACATCCCCGTCTGGCGTCCCGCAAATTCATCATAAGAAGTCACGGGAATCGGGTCCATTTGATGGACAGCATAGTAATCAGCGATCAACCCCGGATAGACCGCCTGCAATGCCAACTCCAGTTCATGCGCATTCTTTGCCAACAGTCGCCAGCCGTGCCGCATGTCAGGCGCTCCTTTAATCGGACGAAAGGCTCCCTGGTCATTAAAAGACAAGTAAAATTGGGCCTGATCGAGCAAAACGGTTTCCAGCTCCGATTCAGCGCGTTTTTCATCCTCCAAATGACGGAATTCAAAATCATCAGCGCCCGGAGTTCGCCGTTGAACCAGCAATTGCGCAATTTCTTTCCGTTCTCCAATTTCATTCAAAAAGAACTCCAGAGCTGGGTTCAGTTTAGCTGAGGTTGTGTCCAAGTCTGACTGTCGTGATGTTTCTGGCGCGGCAATATTTTCAGAATTCTGCATACGCCTAATCTGACCGGTTTCACAATAAAAACAAATTCCAATCGGCAATCATTACAGCGCTCCCAGAATGACTCAACAGAAAGGGCCTTCCAGGAGTGGTAGGCCCTTTCGTATTTTTTTTACAGGCGCTATCTTGCTTTGGATCTCCCCTGCTTATTATTCCGGCAGTTCAACCAAAGTGTAATAAGCAATCGGGTGCAAAATCGGTAATCCTTCTCCGGATCGCACCCCGTCAGTATGAATTTCATGAACGTAACCTTCTCGCAATCCGTTCACTTTCAGGTAGGCAGATTTCAAATCTTCACTGACTTCTACCGATGTAATGGTCAGGTTTTCCACGTCTTCCTCCGGTCCACCATAGTTGCTTCTCAGACGGTAGGTGTAGCTTTGGATCGAGTAGCTGGCTGGATCTTCCACGCTGGCTTTATCAACGGGATGAGTAAACGTCAGGTGAAATCCATCCGGCTTGATTTTGGTTTCGTGAATCTCAAATGGAATCTTGCCGGTCCAGCGAAGTCGTTGCAATCCCCAGGGCGCATTACCGCGTCCACCCCATCCGGCATTGGACATTCCCACAAACATCGACTGATCTTTCCCAAAACAGATACGAATGATCCCGCACTGAAATCCTTCCCGGAATTCATAACTGACTCCCTGCCAGTGACCATTCACCTTTTCCAGATTGCCTCGCATGATCCAGGCATGGTGTTGGTCAGCGACAAAGACCTGACCAGCGAAAGGACCGAAATCTCCATCCGAGGTGTCCCATTTAAATCCGCTGGGGCTTTTACCCATTTTATCGTAAGGGAACCACAGGGTCGGCATTTTGAAACTAGGAATGGATTCATGCAGGTCCTTCATGAAGGTTCCGGATACGGGATTAGGAATGTCGCTGAACGGTTTTCCTGCGATCTCTTTGGTTGGCAAACCATGGGGATGACCATGATAATCACCAAATTCCAGTTGCGACATTTTGGAAGCGTTACACCATTCTCCCTGGTTATCCGTGTAAAAAACATCTCCCCAAGGACTGATCTCCACTCCTGCCGGTGAACGCAATCCAGCTGCCATTGGGAACATTTCACCTGAGTTAGGATCAATCCGCACAGCCCAGCCTCGCCAATGAGCGCGGCCATAAGGTTCACCTCCAAAAGGCTTATTCAGCGTGACCCAGAGGTAACCTTCGGGATCGACGCGCGGCCCAAAATTATACTCGTGATAATTTCCGCTGATCTCCCAATCATCACAGACAGTCTCGAAAATATCGGCCCGTCCGTCGTTGTTGGAATCCTTCATACGAGTTAATTCGCCTCGCTGAGCGGTGTAAATCCATCCATCCAGTTCCACAAATCCCAATGGCTGAGCAATGCCACGAGCCCATCGATGGAACTCAACTTTTTCCGGATCTCCGTATGCGTTGCGCACTTCGAAAATATCTCCAGTGCGGGTGCCAACCAGAAGATTTCCATTCTCAAGAGTGGTCATCGCCCCAACTTCCATTGGTGTGCCTTCAGGAATTGGAAACGTTTCGATTTGATAATAATCGGATTCCGCCGGCGCTTCCTGAGCCAGAACACCGGGAGCCACCAAACCGCTAGCCAAAGCAAGACTTATCCAATGCTGCTTTTGTGTAAGCTTCATGATTTTTTTCAGGTTCAATTTTAAATTTATTTTCAGTCGTTCCGATAGTTAACGCGGATTACCACACCATTCGGCTTTGGAACCTAACGTCTCCCTCTGGACTCCATTCAATCG
>JAUIHU010000687.1 GCA_030432175.1 Verrucomicrobiia bacterium
TAGTCTACCATAAGTGGAACGAAGTCTCAGATTTGCTTTCAGTCAATTATCGGAAGCGTTCACGTTCTCCAGAGGCGCTTGTCAGTAAATTAAGTTAGCGCTTATGGGGTAGCGCATGGCGAGAAACCCTGAGCTGTGTTGCGGAATCCGGTTTGGACCCAAACCTCAAGCCATCTTCCAAAGCGAATTCGTCTTCATCGTGTATTTGGCGCTTTGGCAGTTTTGTGCTAGGTTGCTTTCAATTCCACTAAGGAGGAATTTTCATTCAACTAATTTAAAATTATTTTAACGCTATCATGGGCTCTCCATGAGCGTGATTGAGACATTCTTATGCCAAATCAGGATGCAGGTTTTAAGCTGATCTTTTCGAATCCGGAACTGGTCCGTGAGCTGTTGTCGTCGGGGTTGTGTGATCCCTGGCGCAATGCGGAAGAGGCGATCTCGTTGGAAAAAGTTTCGGGATCTCTCGTTGATGAACGGTTACTGGTCCGGCGTGAGAATGATCTGGTGTGGTTGTGTCGGAAGGGTGAAGGAGGCGTTGATCCGGCGGATACGCCTCCGGGTAATAAGCAACGCGCGTTGGTGTTGGTGGAGTTCCAGTCGAGTCCGGATCCGATTATGCCGGTGAGATTGGCCAGTTATCTGAGTTTGCTTTATGAGCAGGCGCATCGGGAAGGGGCGTTTTCAGAGCCAGGTTTGCCGAGAGCGTTGCCCGTGATTTTGTATCATGGCTTGCCGGAGTGGAATTCGGCAATAGCGCTGACCGATTTGTGGTCGGAAGAGTGTCCGGAACTGGAGTCAGTGCAGTTGCAGCTTCAGCCGATTCTGATCGATGTACATCATCTTGACGAAACGAAATTGCCAGCTGAGAATAATTTGGTTGGGCTACTCATTCGAATCGAGCGGAGTCAGGATCCCAATGTGGCGATCTATTGGATCCGAAAAATGAATGAACGGCTGTTGGAGTTGGGGGAGAAGAGCTTGCAGAAATCCATGACACAATGGTTGAAGCATTATTTCCTGCCGACTCGCATGCCTGAACTGGATTTTGAAACATGTAAAACTATCGAGGAAATCATTATGACAAGTAAACATCTAACCATCGACTGGTCTGTCCCGATTCGGGAGGAAGGCATTAGAATCGGGATTGAACAGGGTTTGAAGCAAGGGGTTAAACAAGGTGTGCAGCAGGGAATGGAAAAGGGGGCTTTTAAGATATTAGTGAAGTTGTTGAAACGGCGACTGGGGCCTTTGTCACCTGAGTTGGAAGAGAAGTTGGAGAAGGCTAGTTTAGCCACTTTGAATCGACTGGTGGATGTGGCTTTGGATGTAGAATCAGAGGCCCAGGTATTTGAGGCGCTGGGTGAAGGATGATTTTAGGGCTCATCTCGCGAGCGCCCTCTTCTTTAACTGAGCCATTGAGTTGTTGACATCCAGATTTAAACCGCAGATTTCGCAGATTTTCGCAGATTTTTTCCTTCATGCTTTATCACTCTGCGGTCATCTGCGTCATCTGTGGTTATGCCCACTGCCACGGTCTGGATTTATGGTTCGTCGATTCCAATCCTCCAGAATAGTTTCTGAAGTTGATCAGCGATGGTAAACCTCAATCCCTGCGATTCATTACCATTTTCTTCTGCATTGCTGCGCGTCACGCCAGTTGGGAGCTGCTCAGATGCCGCGCGCCAGTCAAACAAATTTTCACTGAACCAAATTTCTAGTTGGTATTCATCTTCGATCGCTTCGATGGTGATCGGAATTTCCAATGTCATTGCTTGTCGCTGCAGCTGCGGTAGTTCTGCCCGTCCGAGCGCGAATTCAATCAGATTGGGTGTGCCGTTGTTATTGTGATCCCCTTCAGGTTCTGCGATGGTGTTGTTGGCATTCGCCCACTTTTGGAAATTCCCAGGCTCAAATGCCATTTCGACTCGATCCATAATCGGCGACACAACATTCACTGCGGTGTCGTCGACGCGAAATTCAAACTTAAATCCATAGCCTGCGGGCAATCCAGTTAGATCAACCTGTGCCGGTTGAACGTCCACCACTCTCGCAAATCCAGGTTTATGATCGTACGTTTCTTTGACAACTTGCCAGTCGGTCCACTGATCTATCAATCCATCTCCGTTCGTATCGACGCCTGCACGAGCTTCAACTCCATCCACCCATGGTCCTGGACTGATATAGTCGCTGCTCTGCTGGGTAATCAAATAAAACTGACCTTCGGCAAATCCCACGGTCGGATCCGGATGTCCTCGACCTAATGATCCCACCAACTCAAATTCTTTATAAATCGAATCACTGGTAAATCGCCCGACATTGATTCCAGCGCCGTGCTGATCGTAGTCACAAAAAAGGTAAAATTGAGATCCGACCTTAATAGTGGTCCAATCTCCATAAGCGTCTTGTCCAGACTCATGAATCTCATAGGTATAAACGCCATTGGGATGCGTGTAGGTACTGAATTCCCCGGTAGGAGCAGTGCGATGATCGACAACTGGTTGGTGTTCATGCGGCAGAAACCCGCTGATACCGTCCGGACTGCTGGTGTGCCCGGCTAATGGCGAATCCCAGGCATGAGTTCTCGCTTCTATGGGAGTCCAATCCTCGTATATAATGTGGAACAATCCGTCTTCATCATTTCGAAAAAAACTGCTGTCTGACCCATGTGACGGATCATGACGGGCTGACCAACCACGCGATTGGCGAGGACTGGATCACCGGCGGCATCCGTCAATGCGACAGCACACAGCCCGAACGGATCGTGCGCCGCGCCGACCGCCGCCGCGTCGTCGCGGTGA
>JAUIHU010000688.1 GCA_030432175.1 Verrucomicrobiia bacterium
ATCGTTGTCTCCGACATGTACGAGTATTACATCGCTCACGGACAACATTACCAGAACCAGATTGATCGCACGACTGGACGGATTTATCGGATTGCAGGAAAAGATTCCGTCCTTCTGAAAGATCTCAACCTGGCTGCTAAAACGGATACCGAACTCTTACCCATCCTCGAACATCCGAATAAATGGCATTGTCAGACTGCAGTCCGACTATTGGGCGAGCGCAAAAATACATCCGTATTCAACGAACTGAGAACAGCCGTCACCGAAGGAAGGGGATCACACGCGCTGCATGCTTTGTGGGCGCTGCATCAGGCAGGCGGATTGGATCCAGCTACCGCTCAAATCGCGACCCAACATCCGGATGCAGATGTGCGGCGCTGGACGATTCGATTGTTGGGAGATAGTTATGGGATTCATCGCAATCTGGGATTGCCGGGAAACCGACTAAATGCGGTGGACTTGCCAACTAATGTAATCGCTACGCTAAGGGAACAGGCAATCAAAGAAACGGATGCGGAAACTCGATCCCAAATGGCGTCCACTGCACGGCGATTGACATGGAGTCAGGGGTTGGAATTGATCCAGGCGCTGCTTCAACATGATGAAGATGCAGACGACAAATACATTCCGATGCTTTGCTGGTGGTTCTTTGAAGCGCACCTTCCTGAACGCGCCGAACAGGTTGTCGAATTCTACGAGAGAACACATCTCTGGGAACGTCCGCTGGTAAAGGCACACCTGTTACCCCGGATCGCTCGTCGACTGGCAGTGGATGGAAAACGCCAGAACCTCCTGCTACTCGCTCGCCTTATCCGATCCGCTCCAGACGATGCATCTGCCAGGAGATTACTGACCGGATATGAGCAAGCGTTTCGAGGCCGCTCCATTCCAACTTTGCCGGATGAACTGGCGTCAGCTTTGGAAAGCATGAACGTCAACTCCCTGGTTTTACGATTGCGACAAAAGGAGTCCGCCGCATTTCAGGAAGCAACAGCCATCATGACCCAGGCAGAAGCGCCACTTGCCGAACGCATCCTTTACGCGAGGATCCTCGGCGAAACACAAAACCAGAACGCGACAGATGTCTTATTAAAATTAGCATTTACCGATCGCTCGAATGAATTAAGGAAAACTGCGCTGACTGCTTTAAGTTCGTTTGGAGATATTTCCATTGCTGAAAAAATTGCAGCGCAGATTGCAAACATCCCAACAGAAACCCGCGCTTCCGCTCTGTCGATGTTGTGCTCTCGCAAAGATTGGACCCGACTTCTGCTGGAGGAAATCGAGATGGGCAAGTTGGATATTTCATTGATATCAAAAGAAATCACCGACCTGCTTCGAACTCACCCGGAACCATCAATCCAAACGCTGGCTCTAAAAATTTTTCCAGAAAACAACCTGGACTCCAAATCATCCAGTCTCAGCTCACGCATCAGTGAGATCGAAGGGATCTTGAAATCCGGATCCGGCGACCCGTATCAGGGTGAGTCGATTTACATGCAACGCTGCGCTGCCTGCCACAAACTTTTCTACAAAGGCGGCGCCATTGGACCGGACCTCACTTCTTACCAGCGCAAAGACCTGGGAACATTGCTCCCCAGCATCCTCGATCCCAGCGCTGAAATCCGGGAGGGTTATGAATACATTCAAATCGAAACCAGCGACGGTCGGTTGCTATCCGGATTTGAAGTGGATCGTGATTTAAAGATTACTGTGCTACGGGGATTGGACGGACAGGATGTCGTAGCTGAGAACGAAACCATTCAATCCAGGGAATCCAACAACCGCAGTCTGATGCCGGAAGGTTTACTGGAAGGATTGAGTGAACAGCAGTTACGAGATTTCTTTGCCTACCTGAAAATCTCCCAACCTTTCAGTCGGTGAATTGTATTAGGGAGAAAATTTACGTAAGTTGATTCACTTAAAATGTTGAAAATGTTGAACGCTCAATCTTTTATTAAGTTTTTCGATACATCGATCAACCTGAATTTTACTATATTGCAGAACAAGTGATAGCATTGCATTCCCCAATAGATTTAAAAGAGTGTTCAAAATGTCCCCATAATTCTAGACAATAAGAATTTATATAAACCTGTATTCCGCAACACTCTTTGGTAAGATTATCCCATTGTCACACTAAATTTTCCTTTCAGGAAAGCGTAAAAAACAATTCTCATAATCATTATGAAAATCCTCTGCAAACTGGTTTTATTCTTCTCTATAATCCCCCTGGAAAGCCTGTCAAAGATCCAATCCCCCACGCTGGTGATGGCTTCAGATCGTGATGTGATCAAACCCACACACACCTTATCCATTTTCGAGAATCTCCCCAATTCCCAGCTTTGTATTTTCCCCGGAGCAACGCACATGATTCCAGAGATGGACCCAAAAACATTCAATGAAACTGTTTGGAAGTTTTTTCGGGATCCATTCAAAACACCTGATACGCGGTCGATGTTTCAGTGATCCAACCATGAAAACTCCTCCGTGCTTTTCAAATTCATTCTCACTCGAATCAATGACTGAGGTTGAGCAGATCGAGTGTGATCATCAAAAACGCGCAAACTTTTATCGTGATCAATTCTCCTCGGCCGGGTCTGATAAAGATCAGTCGACACGCATTCCAACCGCGCTGAGTTAAAATATTATGTTTTTAGAATTTCCAATATCCACCCTGATACCACTTGGTATTTCTGGAGCATTGATCCTTTCAGCCTGGGTCATGTCAATCATTCAGGCATTGAAAGCAAAGCGGCGCCTTACCCTGGCCATAATACCTGTCACTCAACCGT
>JAUIHU010000689.1 GCA_030432175.1 Verrucomicrobiia bacterium
TTTTGTTTCCTGCCTTTTTGCGAAAAACCGACCAGGCAACCAAACCCATTCCCACCCATAAAACTGCATCTTCCGGTTCCGGAACGGGAGTGAATGTGACCGATCCCGAGCCAAAAGTTGTAGAAAGAGGACTTCCAGACGGATCCAGTATTTGGGTGTCAATAAAATCATTACCCAGAATGTTCTCCATAAAAATCTCAAAAGAATCCCCAGCCTGAAATCCGGTTCCATCCACTCGCACTCTGGCAAATAATGTGGGTGTCGAAGGAACTGTTATGGATGGCTGAGAGTCGGTCGTGGTAATCACACCCTCAGATGCTTGGCCGGTGGGACTGAATGTGACGGTTTGTCCCTGATTATTTCCTGTCCAGAATGTCGGAGAATCTGCGGTTCCCGTCAAATCCAATGCCTGGATGGTTGGCGCAGAGTCGCCGGTAGCCCCGATTTGGATCCGAAAATTGGCGCCACCTACGGATTCTCCATTTCCCTGAATCAGAATATTCAGGAACTGGTCAGCCACTCCCTCAACCAAGGTCGCCTGGCCTCCAGTACCTTCAACGGTTAAGAAGATCTGCCCCTGGGATGCGACATTTCCCAAGAAGAGAGCCACCCACAACGACAGCCAGGTTTTGCAAGATTGTTTAAATGAAAAAAAATGTAAAATCTGCATATTAAATCCCCAATATCCTGCTGATTCACAATAATTAGGGGTCTGGTTGAATCAATTCCAGATCCGAATCATTGACTACACTGGTTGGGTTGGATCGAGTAATCAGGTAGTCCTGCGCGTTCACCCATCCGTCATGATTTATATCAAACAATGATGACACTTCAGCTGGCGTATTAAAAACACCAATCAGATTGGACCTGATACGGCTCAAATCAGTGGCATTAACCAAGGCAAATGAACCATCACCCGTCTCGCCAACTGCATTTCCAAAATAAAACCTTTCTTCGAGTAAAAAGCCAGAATCAACTCCCGGATGAATTCGAATTTCAAGCCACTGCGACAAAATTACCTCGTCAGGCCAAATGAATGTGATTCGGTCCGCTCCAGAAATTCCTTCACTGTATCGGTGATGAACCGAACTGGGCGCCGGCGCTTCAGCCCAATTAGCCGGATCCGAATCATTTCCAATCCGAAATGAAAAATCTGCCAAAATCAGGTCCGCCTTCAAATTCACAATATCCACCATTAATCCATTTAGTCCCTTGCTGTAACTGGTGTAATTCTGAAATCCAGCCTGAACTCTTGCAAAAAGAATATATCATCAAATAAATCGTTCCGTTGTTCATGCTGCTGGTTAATCAATTATCGATTGCCTCCAGGCGCTTTATCAGCTTGAATAAAATCTGATATCAAAGTCAGCCCTTCAATGATCGGTGTGTAATGCTGACTTAATTCTTGTCGGATGCAGGATCCGGCGCTGAATTTTTCTGTTTAAAGCTCTGGCGAATAACTTCTCCCATTTCCAATTCGACCTCCGCCTTCAGATTTCCTTCCTCATCCCACGATCGAGCAATCCCGTCAGGTTTGCCTTGCACCAAAGTCATCTCCTCCGCTAACTGACCATTCTCGTGCCATTTTTTCACCAAACCATGGATAGCTCCCTTGGCTATTTCTTCTTCACTCTGCTTCTGTCCACTGGAGTACCATTTAGTTCGTTTCCCATGGGACACACCATCCACAAAATGTTCTTCCACCTGCTTGGCGCCGGAAGGAAACCACCCTTCAGAAATACCTTCCAATACTCCACCTCGTACTCTGGATTTTGACTTCAACTGTCTTTCTACTGAGTCCTCTTTATTTTCCTCAGGATAATATTCAACCAACCAGCCATCCAGCTTCTCGCCACTCGACTTCAGATACAATCCATCTTCACGTTTCTCTAATTCCGAAATCTCAACCATAGGCAGTTCTCCTTGAGGTTGAGGACTGCAACCTGTTGGAATGGTAAGTATCAACATGCTAAATAAGCAGATAAATCCCAATACTCGATGATTCATGAGTTGGTCGAAAATCATTTTAGATTATTGCGCTAACAGTTTAAAGAACTGAGGAACGGGTAGTTCAGGATCCAATGTCGCCTCAATTCGAACGATCTTTGATTCTGGAGCCAGCCAACTGGTTTGGTTGTCATCGACTCCGGCAATGCTCATCTCCACAGGTCGCCATTCATTCAGCTGCGCAGCCCCGCATAATTCATACGAACGCCCCCGCACAGCCAGGAATTCAAAAACAGGCCCCTGATCATTTATTTCCACAATCTCCAATCGTAACCCGTCGTTTTCATCAAAAGCATAGTTCCCTGATATAAACTCTTCAAGATTACTCATTCCATCCCCATCCGAATCTTCCCCCAGTGTCAAATCCAATCGAGTCTTTCCACTCGGATCTCCCATAGTTGGGTGCGATTAAAAGTGGGTGGCCCCTGGGAACGATGAGCCCCAGCTCGGCGAGTAGAGCTGGTATTGGAAGTGGGCTGAACTGAATGGCAAAGTATTATGAACGTTGGCTCTGGATGCCATGTGGGATGAATCCCAACGGGATTCCGCAACACAGCCCAGGGTTGCGCGCTAAGCGCTACCCTGGGTAATGCATCCAATTTTTCACAACTCTGAAGGAGTTGCGCCTTCTGGACAAAGACATCAACTCCGTCAAAATATTCAGTTTAACGGATGCTTTGAATTAAAATGTAATCGTCCACAACTCCTTCAGAGTTGGTTCTGGTTTTGATCGGTAACCCAGGGTAGCTCGTGCCTCGCAACCCTGGGCTGTGCTACAGAATC
>JAUIHU010000027.1 GCA_030432175.1 Verrucomicrobiia bacterium
CGAACTCGGACGCAACGATCAGCAGAAACTCGATGAGTATCTGACCGGTGTTCGGACGTTGGAACAACGGATTGAACGCGCGGAACAATTTGGTCCACTTCCCGAAGTCGATATGGACCTCCCACCCGACACACCCGCGCACTACGGCGAACATATGGATCTGATGTTCGAGATTCTCGCGCACGCGTTTCAGACGGACTCAACTCGTGTCGCAACACTCCTGTTAGCGGGAGACGGAACCAACTACGCCTATCCACAGATCGGCGTGCCCGAAGGTCATCACTGGTTGACTCACGATGCAGGCAGCAAGCCGCATCAATGGGACAAGGTGGCCAAGATTGATCGTTACTACGCTGAGCATTTCGCCCGATTCATTCAACGTCTGAATGCGATGAAGGATGTCGATGGTTCATCGGTCCTGGACAATTCGATGATCTTTTACGGTGGCGCGATCTGCAACGGCAATCGCCACAATCACGACAATCTCCCAGTGATTCTCGCCGGTGGCGGTGGAGGAACGCTGACTCCCGGCCGTTATGTAGAACTTTCGTCCCGTCCTATGAGCAACCTGTTCCTGAGTCTCGCAGATCGCATGGGTGTTGAATCGCTTGAACGATTCGGCGATTCAACGGGGCGAATCAGCGACGTCTAGTTGCAGGGTTCCGGTACAACTAGTGCAAAGTTGGTGAAGCGTTTTCTGGCCTTGATGTGATGGATCAGCAGGGTGTTTCTTGTGCTTTTCGTGTTTAATTAGGAGAATCTCCGGAATGAGCCAGATTACTTTCAAAAAGCGGATTCGAGTTGCTTCCGTGCAGATGGAAAGCGCTCCCGGCAATCAGGAAGCTAATTTTATAAAGATTGAATCTTTTGTTAATCAAGCCTGCGAAAAAGGCGCTCGTCTGGTGGTTTTCCCTGAGTGCTGTATAACTGGATACTGGTTTATCAGGAACCTATCGGAAACAGAGCTGGACCAATTGGCTGAGCCAGTTCCGGGTGGGCCCAGTGTTCAAAGATTGATTGGATTGGCTCAACAATTCCAAATCACTATCGGCGCCGGGCTGGTGGAGAAGGCTGCAGATGGTGGATTTTTTAATTGTTATGTTGTGGCTATGCCAGACGGGACTTTTCATGTGCATCGGAAGTTGCATGCCTTTGAACATGAACTGATGCGAAGCGGTTCGGAGTACACGGTCTTTGATTTGCCGGATGGGTTTCGTGTTGGGGTGTTGATTTGTTATGATTGCAATCTGGTAGAGAATGTCAGGATTACTGCGTTACAGGGGGCAGACATTTTGTTGGCGCCGCATCAAACGGGCGCAGTGCGGAGTAAGGATCCGAATCTGATGGGAGTGATCAATCGTCGGCTTTGGGACAATCGTGAGAGTGATCCGGAAACTATTGAGAGAGAGTTTTATGGAGACAAGGGAAGGGGATGGTTGATGCGATGGTTGCCGAGTCGGGCTCATGATAACGGCATCTTTCTGGTTTTCAGTAATGGAGTGGGCGTGGATGATGATGAGATTCGGACTGGTAACGCCATGATACTGGATCCGTACGGACGGATCCTGGTGGAAACCTGGAAGGCTGAGGATGGAATGGTTGTTGCTGATCTTGATGCTGAATTGTTGAAGGACGCGACTGGTGAGAAATGGATTCGCGCGCGTCGTCCGGAATTGTATGGGCCGCTAACTCAGGCGACCGGAAGGGAAGAAGATGTTCGGAAACTGAAGTTTGATGAGTAATGAGTAATGATGTGCGGGTTATCATTTGTTAAAAGCTTTGGCTGCCTGGGCGCCGATGATGGCTCCTGTGATCGGGGCTGTGATATATACGAGCCACCAGCCGACTCCGTTAAATTCAAATGGTATGGAGTCCCATCCCGCTATAGATGAAAATATTCTGGGGGCGAGGTCGCGGGCTGGGTTGAATCCCGCCATGGATATGGGTGCGAATACTGAAATCAATACAGTCAGGCTGAACCCTATGGCGTAGGGGATCAGAGGTTCTGGTATGACATTTTTCTTTCGTTGGGTTAATGAGAAAATGATGAAGGCAAGAAGCGCTGTGCCTAGCGCTTCGGCAGTGAATGCCGCTTGAGAATTTACTGTGACGGGCGCTGGCGAAAGAGTCTGGAGATTTCTTTCATTCGTTAGATAGTACTCTCCAAAAATTTTTGCTGTCTGGAAACTTTCAATTGATCCGCGCTCAATATTATTTGAACTTTCAAACGAACTCAAGGAGCTGGAAAACAGCAGGTAGAGAAGACATGCGGATACGAAAGCTCCAATGAATTGTGCCAGAATGAAAAACAAAGCCCGAGTCCACGGCATTTGTCCTGTAGTGATAAATGCTGTTGTGATTGCCGGGTTGAGATGTGCGCCGCTGAGCGGTCCGCTGATTTGAATGGCTACTGCCAGGCCGAGTCCCCAGATAATCGCAACCTGAAAAAGCCCAAGGTGAGCTTGATGCAGAATGGATCCAGCAACGGCGCCGCAACCAAAGAAAACCAGAAGGAAAGTTCCTACCGCTTCGCCGATAAACCAGCGTTTCCAGTTGTTTTCCTGGAACTGGATTTCCTGGAATTGTTTTGTTTTCTGGACAGTTGAATTCATGTTTGCAGATCCATGGGAGTGATTCAAGCTGGATGCAGTCCAGGGATCGCTCTGACTTAGCTTGGCGAGTGGAGCCTGCGTATCAAGAGGGCTGAACTGTAACGGCCCCCTACTTTTAATTGAGCCCGAAATCAATGGATTGATTTGGAAACGTATGACATTAGGAAAAACATCTCGGCGCCAATTTCTCGCAGACGTTGATCGTAGACCGCTGCTTCCTGAGGCGTGTCATCAGAAGATTTTGGATCCTCAAAATTCAGACTGAAACGATCTGCTGCTTCAGGAGACAGCGGACAATTCTCGTCCGCATGTGAGCAGGTCATGACAGCGATAAAATTTTGAGACGGGTTCCCTTCCTGATCGTAAATTTTGGACCAGAGTTCCATTGGTCGGGCTTGTTCAGCGAACTGAAGCCAGTAACGCGGATTATCTCCTCCTGTTGAATCAACAATCGAAAAGCCGGCTCTGCGAAATGCTCGAACTGTGCGGGGGTTGCAAGCGGTAGCTTCGGTTCCTCCCGAATAGCAGGTGAAGGATTCGACGCCAAAGTGGAAGGCAGCTGTTTGAGCTAAAACCTGAGACAAATGGCTTCTGCGTGAGTTGTGAGTACAGATGAAGGTCAGGTCGGCTTTTTTGTGCTTTTGGAGATGATTGGCTATGAGTTGGGCAAGCGCTTCCAGCTTTAGCTTTCGATCCGGGGAGATATGTTCAATTGCAGCAAGGATTTCTTTGACCAGCGGTTGAAGAGTTTGAAATAAGTTAAATTGTTCCATTCCGAGTTTTAATTTGGAGTAATCTGACTGTGTGTCAGGACGATGAATTACGCTCTCAACAGCATTTGGCAGATTGCAGGACCGGTTCAGGAGCAGCGCTGCAGTTGGCGCCGATTTTCTTCAGTAACTTTATTCTGCGTAAAAGATCTTTTTTCAATTCTGGCATATCGGACTGGCAATCCTGCAGGCAGCGCAGATTTTCTTCCAACACAGCATGCGTCGGATCAGGTATGGAATAGATCACCCAGTTTTGAGCGCGAGACGCCAGAATCAGGTCGCGCTTGCGCATGTAGGCCAGGTGTTTAGACAACGCTACCTGGGGCAGGGCAAGGATCTCCTGTAGATGGCAGACGCAGAGTGGTCCTTCACGAAGAAGATTCAAAATCCTCAACCGGGTCTTGTCACAGAAGCATTTGTAAACCTGAATAATATCCACATGAAGGTATATACCTTTATAAGTATATTACGTCAACTTTAAAGGCTTCAACCTCTTTGGGTTTCGTGTTTTTCCATATTTTGATGAAGATTCGGGGTCTAAGTTATAGGATTTTTAAATAGAATTGTCATATCTCAAGTATGAAGAGAGTTCGAAAACCTACCGGTTGCGCTGCGTTTATTTTGGCGGGGGGGCGTAGCAGAAGAATGGGAGTTCCAAAGGCATTGATCAAGTGGAGAGGCAAGACATGGCTAAGGCATTCGGTGGAAGCATTGAGATCAATGGCATTTCCGCAGCCGCGAATCATTCGGAAAGACATTGTACCAGGCGCTGGGCCGCTGGGAGGTATTTACACAGCGCTTTGTGATTGCCGGGAGCCTTGGGCCTTTTTCATTCCTTGTGATATGCCTGGATTAAACCAGGCTCAGGAGGCGCTGAACTGGTGGTTGACTGAAGCTTTCAAATTGGCAGATGCGAATGGTGAGAGGGTGCAAATCGTGTTCACTCAAAGTCGAAAGAATGACCCACCCGAATTTCAATGCGCCGGATTTCCCATCATGATGCGCACTTCAATTCATGCGTTATTGCTCCAAATGATTCAGTCCGAGAAAAAATCACTTCAGAAATTGGTAGCCGAATCAGAAAGTCTTCCACTGAAACTTCCTGAAAAATGGCGATCGCATTTTAACAATCTGAACACTCCTGAAGAATGGGATTGGTTTAACGCTATGTGAAATATTTAAAAAAAACAGAAAACACCGCTTGACAACAAACAATCCTATGTAATTATAAACACGAATTTGGTTTCGTGTTAAAGATTGCATGAAAAACAAATCAAATTTCCTCAGCGCTGAGCCTGGCTTTTCGGTGGGATCCAGGAGTTGAATGTGTTTTGAGGAATCGAACCAGAACCAGATCAAACGAGTCGAACCATAACCTGCCCGGATTTATATCCGGAAAGCCATCGATAGTCGCCGTGGTTGAACCCTTGAGCCACGGCGTCTACTTTTTTTTGGATTTCTCAGTAGCTCTTTTACTATGGTGTTCGCATGCAAGCATCACCCCGGAAATTAAGGAACCAATGTGTATTAATCACTGGCGCATCCAGTGGATTCGGAGCCTCAACTGCTATGGCATTTGCCCGGGAGGGAGCCAAGCTTTTCCTGGGAGCGCGTCGTTCGAGTAAATTGCATGAAGTGGCGGATCTGGCTTTGGAAGCAGGCGCTGCCAGTGTCTGGTCAAGAAATCTCGATGTGCGAGATCCCAACAGTGTCGAAACCTTCATGTCCGAACTCAAATCACAGACAGAAACATTGGATGTCCTGATCAATAACGCTGGATTGGCTTTAGGGTTGGCTCCGGTGGAGGAGGATGAGGAACGGTATTGGATTCAGATGATGGAAACCAACGTAATTGGTCTGATGCGGATGACACGCGATTGTATTCCGTTGTTGAAGAAATCTTCAGCTGGGACGCTCATCAACATTGGGAGTATTGCCGGGAGGGTAGCTTATGAAAAAGGAGCGGCCTACTGTGCGTCCAAGGCAGCGGAATTGCAGATCACAAAAGCCCTGAGGCTTGAGTTAAATGGAACAGGCATTCGGGTGAGTACGATTGATCCAGGTATGGCAAAGACTGAGTTTTCGATGGTGCGTTTTGAAGGAGATCAGCAGAAGTCGGATGATGTTTATCGCGGAGTGTACCCTTTGACGGCAGAAGATGTTGCAGAGACGATCCTTTGGGTTGCGCAGCGGCCGGCGCATGTTTGTGTGGATGAATTACTGTTAATGCCGACTGACCAGGCGGCTCCGTATAAAGTTCATCGAAGAAATTGAGTTCATTGACATCTTCAGCGATCATCGTTGGTCCAGCCATGAGTATCTTTTTCCAAGCCCCAGAAGAGTTGATTAGGTTATGGAATTCTCTCTCATTGAGAATCCTGTGGGTATTGTTCGCTTTGCTGAGTTCTTCCTGGGCCACAGCACAGAGTGTCTCAACGGATCCCGGGGTGATGATGAGTGCGACAGAACTTTCTCCATCCCAAGGTAGCCAAACTGGATTTCAAAGAATGGATTCCAGCTCTACAGGTGTCAGGTTTGTGAATCAATTGTCTGAACTCTTGATGATTCGAAATATCAACCTGTTGAATGGATCAGGACTGTCGGTAGGAGATTTTGATCAGGATGGATTGTTGGATCTGTTTTTCAGTGGACTTCAGGCGCCAAACAAGTTGTATAGAAATCTGGGTGAATGGAGATTTGAGGATGTGACAGAGCGAGCCGGCGTGGCAAATCCAAGGAGTTTGTCAACCGGAGCTGCATTTGTGGATCTGGACGCAGACGGTTGGCCGGATCTTGTTTCATGCGCTATGGGAGGTCCGAACTCAATATTCATGAATCAACGAAATGGGACATTCAAAGATGTCGGAACGGCTGCTGGAATTACTTCTCGCTTGGGAGCTACCAGCATGGCCTTTGCCGACATCGATCAGGATGGAGATCTGGATTATTATCAAAGCTATTATGGAGTGACTTCGATTCTAAAGAGCGGAGGCGCTTTAAATATTGTTTATCGGAATGGGAAGCCCGTTGTACGGGGACGTCATTCTGATCGAATTCGATTCATCAAAGGATTCATGATGGAACTTGGTGAACCCGACCAATTATTCATCAATGATGGGGATGGAGGCTTTGAGGCTGTGGAATGGACCCAGGGTCGATTTCTTGACTGGAAAGGCGCCCCGATCAGTGAAGAGCCGTGGGACCAGGGATTGTCCGTCAGGTTCAGTGATTTGAACCAGGACGGGCTTCAGGACATTTACGTATGTAATGACGCATTTACGCCGGATCGAGTTTGGTTGAATATGGGGAATGGGATATTCAAGGAGCCGAATCCAAAGGCCTTTCGAAAATCCAGCTACTTTTCGATGGGAATGGATGTGGCGGACGTTGATTTAGATCAACGAGATGATTTGCTGGTTGTTGATATGCTGAGTCGGGAGCGGGAATTGTACATCGGGCAGCAGAGCATGCGCCCACCTCAAGAGCGAAAGTTTGGAGAGCAATCAAGTCATCCTCAACATCGGCGTAACACCTTTTTCTGGAATCGAGGTGATGGAACTTACGCCGAGATCGCGTGGTTTGCCGGGCTGGCGGGAACTGAGTGGTCATGGAGTCCAATTTTCATGGATGTCGATCTGGACGGCGACAAGGATTTACTTGTCAGCAATGGGTTCCCGCATGATGTGGATGACATTGATACTCAAAACAAGATCGAATCGCTGGGGAAGCTATCGGTGCGAGACTCCCAGAAAACCTTGTTACTTTATCCAGCGCTGGACACACCTAACCGCGCATACAGGAATGAAGGACAAGCCAGATTTGTTGAAGTTGGACAGCTTTGGGGATTTGATTCGAAGTCTGTTAGTAATGGAATGGTGACTGCCGATCTGGATGGTGATGGAGATCTGGATCTGGCTTTGAATTGTTTCAATGGAGAAGCGGAACTGTATCAGAACCTGTCACCGGCTCCTCGAGTTCAAATAAAGTTAATACAAATGAATTCCAAGAACCGAGATGCAATTGGGGCTCGCATCCGGCTGATGGCTGGTGATTTGGTTCAGAGTCAGGAAGTGATTGCTGGAGGTCGCTATATGAGCGGAGAGGCTCCAGAGCAAACATTTGCATTTCCAGACACGTCTATTAGTCGCGAAGGGGCTTTGGAAGTGAACTGGCCTGATGGTTTCGTCACTCGGCATGCAGGCATTCGATCCGGAATGCGATATTTTATCACAAGAGATGTAGATATTTCAGCAAGCGCCGGCGCTGAAAACAGTAGACGCCGAGTGAAGTCGAATGATCAAAGCTGGTTTATAGAAGCGGATTCACTGATTGAATTCCAGCATCATGAGGTTCCTGAAAATGACTTCTCCATGCAGCCTATGTTATTGGCCAGGCAATCTCAGGATGGTCCGGGAATTGGTGTATTCGACTGGAATGGAGACGGTCTGGATGATGTTCTGGCGCCTTCCGGGCAAGGTGGTATTTCGAATCTTTTTCTCAGCCAGGATGGAGATTCATTCAAAAGCCAGGCAGATCCGAAGCAAATGAGCAGCGATGGAATCGGAGTTGTCGCCTGGAAAATGAAAGAGAGTGGAATGACTCAGGGGCTGATCAGCTTAAGTCACACAACGGCGTTGAACCGCTCCCATTCAGGTTTGGATTCATCGAGATTGGATTCGCCGGAAGCGTTCCTCGGTATTCTGAATTCAGGAACAGAAATCCAATGGCCAAAGAGGGTGGCGCACAGTCTGGGAGCTTTGGCTGTCGCTGATTTCAATCAGGATGGTGAACTGGATCTGTTTGCCGGAGGACGTCCTGTTCCCGGAAGATTTCCTGAGTATTCCGAATCCTGGTTTTATTTCAGTAATGGACAAGGATCGGGAGAGTGGTTGGCATGGAGTGAGTTGATGCATCCAACCTCTGGAACTGATTTTCCCCGAATCAGTAGCGCAATTTTTTCTGATGTCGATCAAGACGGACAAGTGGAACTCATTGTTGCTGAAGAGTGGGGCCGTTTACGAATACTCAAGTTCTCCAAGAAAATTGCTGGAAAATCACAACTCAAAGAAATCGCAGGATCATCAGAATTAGCTGAACTGACGGGATGCTGGGGAGGCATTGCATCGGCTGATCTGGACAATGACGGCGATTTGGACTTGGTTGTTGGGAATATGGGATGGAATACTCGACGGGAGAAATTATCGTCCGGGAGAGAACTGCGTCTCTATTTTGGTGATGCGGATCGAAACGGCGCTTTGGAAAACTGGGAAGTCTATTACGATTCCAAAATTGAAAAATACGTGCCATTTGAAAACTGGGAAGATGTGCTTGAGGCTCTGCCGGCCTGGAAACCAAGATTTGATTCTCACAAATCATATTCTCTCGTCTCTGCAGAGGAACTCTTTGACCATCCTTCATCCAGGGCTTACCGGCATTTGTCAGTTAATACTTTGGGTGTCAAGGTTCTCTGGAATGAAGGAGAGAATCGGTGGACTGTGAAAGACCTGCCCGGCATGGCTCAGTGGGCTCCGGTTTTTGGGGTGACTCTCGCTGACTGGAATGGAGATGGCGCAATCGATATTTTCCTCGCGCAGAATTTCTTCGCATTACCTGAGTCTGAGGCAGGTATGGATGCCGGAACGGGACTGGTTCTGCAAAATCTGGGAAGTCGCGAATGGCGTCCCATGTTACCCGGGGAGTCAGGAATCAGTATCCTGGGTGAGCAACGGGGATCCGCCACCGGCGATTTGAACGGTGATGGGCGGCCGGATCTGGTTGTTGCACAAAATGCAGCCAAGCTCAAAGTGTATTTAAATCAGCAAGGCTCTCCCGGGCTCAGGGTTCGTATCCATGGAGGCAAATCGAATCCCTGGGGAGTGGGGCATCGTGTGAGATTTCAGTATTCGAATGGATGGGGGCCTATGCAGGAGGTTCAGTTTGGATCCGGTTACGCTTCTCAGAACTCCGGATATTTAACCTTTCGGAATCCCGGTCCGGACAGTCCTTTCTATGCAGGCCCTGTGACTGGTTTGGAATGGAGCCAACCTGGTGGTTCAAAAAGACTTGTTCCGATGTCTGAAGGGACGTTCAATCAAAGGATCAAATCTGGAGGTATCCTTGAATTGAAGTAATGAATGGAATGATTCATCCGGTCAGCCCGCAATCCCGAATCTCAATATCCTGTTCGAGAACCCTGGCATTCAGTTGACGAATTCGACGAGAGAGATCTCGCGCTATGTTCAACATCAGCAAACTGTACTGTTTCGGATCATTTTCGTATAATTTCAGTAATGTCAGAGACGAGACACGCACCAGGCGGCAAGTTTTGTTTGCAATCAAAGTTGCGGATCTGGGGAGTGTTTCCAAAAGGCACATTTCACCAAAGAATCCATTGGCCGTTATTTCAGCGAGCTTGAGCTGGTTAGGTCGCTCATAGCGAACAATAACATCTACGGCCCCACTCATTATGAAGAACATCTCTTTTCCAAAGTCACCCTCCCGAAAAATAACGGATCCTTTGGAAAAATGAATGTCAGCGCTGTTTTCTGCCAGGAATTTCAGTGAGTCATCGTCTAACCCGGCAAGCAACGGGGCTTGATCCAGAAACCCTAGGATTTCCTTGGAGCTTTTGGAGTGTGACGATTTTTGAAAAAGCACTGAACGGTCCTCTAATTGAAGCGAGTTGAGGTTCAATCTTCTCCAGTCGGCGTTTTCAGATCCTGCAGATTCAGCCGAGGGAGATCCGATTTGAAACAGTGGATTGCTCCCAGATGTGTACTGGCCAATAAGTAACCAGAGGCTGCAGTGAGACCATAGACGTCACCGTTCACGGGTTGTTTCCATAGCATTTTTCCGTCACTGGCTCGAACCGCTCCAATCTGATTTTCTCCTCCAAGGTATAATATGTCTCCCGCAAGAATCATGCAGAAAGGAAAATCAGACTCCGTTTTCCAGGGCGTACATTGACGCATTTCAGCTGAAAACTGATCGAGTGTAGAAGAAATCTGAAGCAGAATTTCACGGATTTCTTTGATTTCATCGTTCAACTCCGAGTTGTCAGCCACCTCCTGATCCTTTTTCTTTTCCAGCGCCTGCAACTGCTTATAAAGCTGGCTTTGGTTTCTGCTGAGTTCACGTTTTTTTCTGGCCAAATCCAGATATCGAGATCGGTCCAGCGCGCTGATTTCAGTATCACTCAACAAGTAGGACATCCTGGGAGTGACAATCATCTGATTCCCGGAAAATGAAGCCAGTTGATCCCGGTCCTGATCCTCCACCCATCCAAGGTTGCCGGTTTTACCCGGACCAAAAATCAAGGCATCCCCGGTGAGCAAGGCATACGTGCCGCCTTCGCCTGAAACGACTCTCAGTCTTTCTCCGTTTTGGATGTCACAGATAGCTGGATTGTTTCTTCCGGTTGGAACGTAAAGTCTGCTCGATGAAGCGAGGAGATATCCCTGAGCTGGCAGGTCTGTCTGTTTTTCCATCCAGACCTTTTCGCCGCTCTTTGCGTTGAGTCCAAAAAGATAGACGCCTTCTGAAGGAAACATCCCAGCAGATCCATATACTTTTCCCTCTTGAACGACGAGTCCAGTGCGGATAGGCCAGGCTGAAATAACACGGCCGTTTCCTGGTATTCTATAATCGCGAGGACCAGGTCGTTTTTTCCAGATCAAATCTCCGGTTGCCGCGTCAATACAGTAGACAAAGCCATCGTCGGATCCAAAATACAAAGCGCCGTCATAGTAACTGGGGGCCAGGCGCACGGGGCCTTCGGTGAAAAAGCGCCAGGTAATTTTTCCTGATTCAACATCCAGACAGTACACTTGATCATCAGAGGAAGAACCAAAGTAAACAGATTGACCGACCAGAATTGCATGAAAGGCTCGGTCGAATATCTGCCTTGCTTTCAAATCATAAACCTTATTCCAACCATCCCATTTGGCTTCCCCTTGCCAGGCTGGTCGAGGCGGTGTGGCGGATTGATACGTCCAGGTCGGGGTTAGATTTTCTCCCAATAACTCAGAAGTCACCCCACTTCGGCTGTAATCTCTTCGATAAGTCGGCCAATCCTCAGCCAGTGCGTTTACAACTAAGCCAAAACACGACAGCAGGATGAGGTACAGGTAGGCTTGCCAACGCAAACTGCTTCGCTTGGAATTGGATTGGAGCCCAGGAAAACTTTTCATATGCAAAATTCTAAACAGGACCAAAAGAGTTCACCAGAACTTACTCAGTTCGGGAATTAAAAATCATTCGTAACAACATCCAAATCACAAACACCGTCAGCTAAGTTGGATCTCACGAGTTGCGTAATCAGCTCCCATTTCACCATGAGTAACCAAGGCCACCGTCCCACCCTCCTGATGGAATGTTTGCAATGCTTCGAAAACACCGCGTGCATTGTCTGGATCCAGGTTTCCAGTAGGTTCATCTGCCAGAATCACTTTTGGACGATTAAACAGGGCTCTGGCAATCGCTGCCCGTTGCCTTTCCCCAGCGCTGAGCGCAGCAGGTCGGTGGGTCAGGCGATGTTGGAGTCCGAGTTGAGTCAAAATTCCTTTAGCGCGTTCGACTGGAGTTTTCCCGTCATCGGAACAGAACCAGCGTTTATGGTATGCTAGCAAAGTGTTCTCCAAAATATTGAGGTATGGAGCCAGGTGGAACATTTGAAAAACAAAACCGATGGATTGCGCGCGGTAGCAAGCACGCTCGCCAGTGGACATTTGATAAAGATCCTTTCCTTCAAACAAGACTTGTCCGGAACTTGGATGCGCCATACCTCCGAGAATCATCAACAAAGTTGACTTGCCACTACCGCTGGCTCCTCGGATTGATAAAAACTCACCTTGCCGAATGGTCAGGTCTAAAGGTTTCAGAGCAATCACATCTCCATTTCGGCCGGGATAGATTTTCTCTAGTCCGCTGACCTCATAGGCAGGGCTGGAGTTCTTTTCTGTAGATTGCTTTACCTCGGAATCTGGTGTTGCGGTTACAGTCATGATGTGAAATGGAAAGGCTGTCGAAAATTATTCTTCGCGTAATGTTTGGGCTGGGTCCTGAGCTACTGCCATCGCTGTGGGAATAAATGCTGATAAAGCAGAGAACAGCGGGGCAGCGATCAGAGCCCATTTCAAAGACTGATAATCCGGACTGATTGCCTTGGCTGTGATTTTGAAAATATCAGGTCCGACCGACATTGCCAGATACGCTCCCAATGCAAACCCAATGACCGCTGCGATCAATCCTGTAACTGCCGCTTTACCAAGGAACAGCGCCGCGATTTTACCCGACCCATGCCCCAAAGCTCGAAGCATTCCAATTTCACTGCGACGTTCTCTCACGTTGATTGCTGCCAGCGCCCCGATCCATATTGCGCAAGCCACTATAAGAAAAGGAGTGGTGTAGCCAAAATAGCGATCCATGAGCTGTCGTTGTCTTGCCCTGGCATCCGCCATGGCTCTGGCTTGTAACACTTTTGCTCCCGGTAGCGCCTTGGAAAGCTCAGAGCGGAGAATTTTGAGTGGATCTTCATCAGAGGTGAGGCACAGGCAGTCGATTGCCTGAATTTCATTGATTTTGCCTGGCATGTTCAGAATCTCTTGAGCATCTTCCAATGCGCAATAAACCCGGATATCTTCCTCCGTTCCACTTTCCAGCAAATCTTCTGAAATTTTGAAACTGAGATTCCCAATTTGAGCTGGATCCCCCTTTTTCAACTCCAATTGCCTGGCTACTTGAGCGCCGATTATGAGGGATCCAGAATCAATCCCATACCCCATAGGTTTTTTTCCATGTGCGGCAATCGTTTGAGAAATCCCTGTCAGCAGCACGTTCATTCCATTCCAGTCAAATCTTCTTTGAAGTCGGGCTTCCAGATGATTGAACGTCATGAATACATTTTCATATTCAGCGAGCTTTTTGAGATGGGCCTCTTCCATGGTTTCACTGGAATACCCATCGAACCAGAAGTCGTCCATATTTGTGGAATCGGGAATGATCCGGAGATTAAATCCTATGTCTCGGACGATTCGACGCGTTTCACGTTTTGAAGCTTCGGCTGTTGTTTGATACGAGATAATGAATGCTAAAGTGAGTGAAAGCCCGAATAGACTCAGGGCTAGGTTCCACTTTCTAAGTCCCATTTCTCGCAGGATCAGTTTAATTACGGACATAAAGTTTTGGAGACAACTCTTGAACTGATTGAAATAGATGCACGGTTGTCGACATTGAATGTGTTTTAACTGCGGAAAAGTATGACGCCGCCGATTAATAGAATAATCACAACCAATCCCCCGAGAACCAGAAAGCTCAATCTGAATGAAATCTTTTTACTCACAGCTTCAGGCGTTTGAGCTTCATTACTTCCAGCAACTTCAGGCTTGGGAGAGGCAGAAGTTTCGGTTACAGGCTGCGGATCTTCCGCGGTTTCATTCACAGAAGATGAAGTGAAACTTTCGGTATCAACGAGATTTTCCTCTGTTTCTGTTTTGTCCGTCTGAGCTAGTTCAACGGATTGCGCGGTCTGTGTATCCGCTTGAGCGTAGAGTGTTCCTGAATTTTCCTCCATTAATGCGCGAGCGTTTCTCTTAAGCTCTTCAAGTGAAAGAGTGGACTCTTCTTCTGTGACGAGGGATTGCTCTGAATATCCCATGAATAAATTTTCGACTGCAGCAGCTGGAGCTGAAGCGTTGGAGGAAAAACTGTTTTGACTGTTGGGCCCGCGAGCAATGATTCTGCTGATTTCACTTTTCACCGATGGATTCTCCGGATCAAACCCAAGTTCCACAAATGCTTGTTCTCTGAAATCCCGGCCGTAAACCGCTGGAATCATGGGACCTTGCATCCAGCTGCGGTCCAGTTCGCACTCACAATCCTGCCCTATAACGGAAAGAATCTCCCGCAATCTTGTTGCGGTGATGAGCGGTCCAGGCAAAGCGGGGCCAATTCTTCGACCTTTTCCCATGATGACTGCGATCTGAGGATCGTCTGAGGATTTCCATTCCATCCCCAGGCTCCAAAGCAGGATTTTTTCTTTGGATCGCTGATTTGAGGGAATGGAAGTCAGTTTCGGTGGAGTATCTACCGGCTTCGGCATGGAAGGGATGAACTCGGAAATTTCAAGGATCGCTGTAGTCATCGACTGCCTGGCTTGTTCTGTTTTTGGCTTTGAATCGCCGTCAATTAAAAGCGCAACGGAATAGGCCACAGGAGCCAATTGAAGAATTCTGTCTCTGGCAGGTGATTTGACAATCGATTCCACCCATTCCCATGAGTAGGTTTTCAGATCAGACTCCGGTTTATTAAAATCAATAACCAACGTGCGGTCATCCGGACTGATCAACAGTCCGAACGGCAGCGCCGGTCTGGGGTCAGGTACTCGATTCCAGTAGGTCAAATGGGATTCACTTTGAAAATCTACTGTCTCGAGTTGAACATTTGCATCCAGGTAAATTGCAGCCGCTGCTGAATTGACTGACTTTGCTGCGGTTGCCTGGTCTGCATCACTGGAATCGTGAAAGAAGATCAGTTGGTATGGATTCGACTGCAGCTCAACAAACCCGACGTCCCGAACGGAATAGCGACAAGCCTGAGCTGAGTTTGGGGTAAACGCCAGACAGATCACAGCTACCATCAACGGGTAAAGAGCATTTGATCTGTTCCACACCGGGAAATTTTTAATTATT
>JAUIHU010000690.1 GCA_030432175.1 Verrucomicrobiia bacterium
CAATTACCTGCAGATCAATCCCAAGTTCGGACAGTAGCAGCGCTTGAAAGTCGCCTTTGTTTTTTGCCTCTCGGACCGCGCTGGTAGCGAAGGCAAACAATTTGTCTGTGTTTGTTTCCCTCGCGCGGTCCTGCATATTCCTGATCACTTTCAGCGTCGCCTGGATTCGTTCGGAATGCATCATGCCGGTTTCATATAATCCGCGAGCCAGGCGCGTTTGTTCTCCAAACTCATCAACAGTTCGCCAGGTCACTGGAGCCTTTCCATCTGATTCCACCCGATCAGCTATGAGCATTTTTACAGAATTCGATCCGATATCGATCGTCGCGCATCGCATGTAAATGATGTCTCACAAAACAGGGGCATGTCTCAAGCCAAACTCCGGAAGTTCGGACGCTTGGATTCGTAGAATCGTCCAGCCTGGACACAAAAAAGATCCATGTCTCAGTCCATGAAACACGGATCTTTGTGAAAGTTCGAAATCTGCGGTGAATTACAGATCAGAGGCGTGAGATGCCAGGTACTCAGCAACACCGGTTGCAGAGGCGCTCATTCCCTTTTTCTCTTTAGTCCATCCTGCAGGACAAACTTCACCATGATCTTCGTGGAATTGCAGCGCGTCGACCATACGGATCATTTCATCAACATTACGTCCGAGAGGCAGGTTGTTGACCACCTGATGTTGAACCACTCCATCCTTGTCAATCAGGAAGGAAGCGCGCAATGCCACTCCAGCATCCGGATGCTCAATTCCGTAAGCCTGGGTGATAGAATGTTTCACGTCGGCCACAATAGGGAACTTAACCTGGCCAATACCTCCCTTATCAGCCGGAGTCTCACGCCATGCGTAGTGAGTGAACTGGGAGTCGATGGAAACGCCAACCACCTGCACATTGGAATTTTCAAACTGCGACACGCGGTGATCGTGCGCGATGATTTCGGTTGGGCAGACAAAGGTGAAATCCAGTGGCCAGAAGAAAAGCACAACATATTTTCCTCGCAATGAGGACAAGCTGAAATCTTCTTTGATGGTTCCATCAGGCATCACCGCAGCCGATGTAAAGTCCGGGGCTTCTTTTCCTACTAATACGCTCACTTTTTCTTTTACCTTTCTGATTTTGAATGGAGTTGATTTATATAACTGCAAAGCAATCTAATGAGAGCGCTAGCTTCTTGCAAATGGAAACTCACAGGATAGAGAACATTGGGTGTGATCAGTTTGTTGGTTCTGATATCTTCGCCAATGCTTCCTTAAGGTTTTTCAATGGTTTTTCCAGATTATTCCGGAATCGAATTAATCGGACTAATAGCCCAGGATGGCTGACAACAAATCCCATCAACCTAAAAACACGAATGCGCTGGTTGTCATCCATCAATCTGCCAAACGGGATTGGAAAGGATTCATCAGCGGTGTCTGAAATCGCTCTGAGCGTCAACGTAGGAATGGACCGTTCCGCTCCGATCTGCGCTATCACTCCCGATTCCATTTCCACGGCATCAGCTCCCGATTCCCGAAAGAGTTCCTGCTTCTGCTCAGCCGTATCCAGTGGAACCCGAGTCATTTTGAAAGTTCCCTGTCGAAATCCAACACTCTTCAAACGACTCGCAATCATATTGGATCGGTCCGTCACAGATTCCATATTCCAGCTGTATATCCCAGCGCCAAGCTCCAGTTCCGGATTCAATCCTCCGGCAAAACCGCAGGACCAAATTTCATCAACAGCGCTTAACTGGTCTAATTTCCTTCTTACCACTTCCTCTGCATTGTTCGATCCCATCCCTGTAATCAAGCGATGGTACTGAAACTTATCGTCCGTTTTGTGAATGGAACGAAAGGCGCTGGCTTCGGTCCCAACCGCAAAGCAGACAAGAATGGATTTGGCTTTACCGCCGGAAATCTTTAAATCATTTGGCATCATGGAAATCAAAACAGGGATCATTACTGTATCGGACCGCGCCTCTCAAGGGGTTTATGAAGACCTGGGAGGCCCGGCGCTAAAAGAACTGGTGGCCTCATGGGGTTGGGAAACCTTTGCGGAGGAAATTGTCCCGGACGACTTACGTCAAATTCAACGCGCTATTCAAAAACAAATCCAGCAAGGCGCTCAATTGGTATTGACCACCGGTGGGACGGGTATCGCGCCGAAAGACGTGACACCTGAAGCGATTAAAGAACTCGCTGACAAAGAGCTTCCTGGCTTTGGAGAAGTCATGCGGATGGAATCCATGAAAATCACGCCCAACGCTATTTTATCCAGAAACCTCGCTGCGGTGGTTAGCAATACGCTCGTGATCGCTCTGCCAGGAAAGCCACAGGGCGCAGTCGATTGTCTGGGCTTCGTCAAAGGAGCCATTCCGCATCTCGTAAAAATACTTCAGGGAGTCGCCACCAGCTGCTGACCAGCCATCCTGCACATCAAAGTACTAATCATTTAAAAAACTTAAATAACTTAGACCTTTGGCTCTTCCCCCTTAGCGACTTAGCGTCTTGGTGTGCCCCCATCTGAAAATTAAATCTCAAGGTCACACAAAACCAACCCAACTTTCCTTTGCCTGAAACGTTCCCGGCGACTAGTTTCTAAAGGCATTGAATAAATCATGGAATGAAGAGAATTGAACTGAAATCTACCGATTACGAAGAACAACTGGACCAGCTTTACTCACCTGCACAATCCAGCCTGTTTGATCCAACCATCGAAGAACGCACCCGTTCCATTTTGGATGCTGTTGCAAAGGACGGCATCCAGGCAGCCCTGAAATTCAC
>JAUIHU010000691.1 GCA_030432175.1 Verrucomicrobiia bacterium
GGAAATCAGGAATTGGGTCAAATCTAAATTTTGCTGTTTTCAATTCTTTGACTCTCATATTGAGTTAGTTACAAACCAAATTTGACCCGTGTTTACAGGACATTATTGTCTTATTTTGCGCCTGTCCCTAAAAATACGACAGGCACAGTTCGAAAAAGTATTTTTAAATCTAACCATAAGGACCAGTTGTCGATGTACTCAAGATCCAGCCGAACCCAATCACCAAAATCTGTGATTTCGTTCCGCCCGCTGATTTGCCACAGACAAGTCAATCCTGGTTTCACACTTAGCCTTCTCCGATGCGCAAAATCGCCGAAATTCTGCACTTCATAAACTGGCAATGGTCTGGGACCAACCAAACTCATTTCGCCTCTCAGGACGTTGATCAGCTGTGGTAGCTCATCTATACTGTGCTTGCGCAAAAAACCACCAACCGGAGTAATTCTGGGGTCCTCAGATATCTTAAACACCGGCCCAGTCATTTCATTCATGGCAGCTAATTCGGCCTGTTTCTGCTCCGCATTTGTGGTCATCGACCGGAACTTCAACATGGTGAATGGTTTACCATTCAAACCACTCCGATGCTGCCGGAAAAAGATTGGACCTGGCGATGTGGTTTTAATGAGAATAGCTGCAATTAAAAATATTGGCGACAATAAAACCAGCAATCCTGCAGCACAAAGAAAATCCAACATCTGCTTTGCCAACCCCTGCCAGGATTCCTCAGGCGTAGACCTGAATACCAACATCGGCCGTCCATAAATTTCGTCGACCATTGTCATGGAAATCTGTGTTTTGAAAAAATCTGCCATAAGCCAGGCTTCGACCCCTTCCAATTCGCAAGCCTGAATTGCTTTTTCAATCTTCCCAAAAAACGTATGACTGGCATTGATAACAACGCCATTTGCCGAGTGGATATGCAATAACTCCACCAGCTTATCAATGGAATTCCTGTTCAGGTCAATTTCAGCGAGTATCTCTAATGCTCCATCAGATCGCTGAATGAGATCCTGCTTGATTCTGGAGGTGTCTTCAGTCGCCCCAACCAGTATCAAACGCTTTTTCAAATGTTCCTGCCCCAGTCGACTGATCATCCAGCTCCTTGAAATCTCTTCCTTCAACCAAACCAGCCCAAAGCCGAAAAGCACAAATAATATCACAACAGCTCGCGCCAGTGATTTTTTGGCCAGAAAAATCAGAATCACCAGACAAATACCAAGAATGATTGCTGCCTTGGTCAATTGCCAGAGCGTCACTCTTCGTGAAACAAAGTGAGGCCGGCTATAAAATCCCTGAATCTCGAGAATAAATGGCGATATGAAGAAAATGATCCCTGTCAGCCAGAAATACTCATCGAAACTCTGGATAATGTCCGTTCCGCCTAAAAACTCCATTTTCCCCCACCCCCAATTGGCGCGAGCCTGGTGAGCGCACCAAAACCCAAGTGCAAAAAGGGAGCCGTCCAAAAGTTTGTTCAACTGGGCTCTTATCTGGCGTTGGCGACTTCGCATAATTGAAATTCGCGAATCTCTTCAGATCGTTCGCAGGCCGGTTTTATAGCCTATTGTCCAAATACCTCAAGCGCGGATAAACTTTTTTACCAATGATGAAGACCCTGTAGCCCTCAATCCCTCTCTTGTTTTAACAGCTCAGGTTTTAAAAATTCAGGGGCAGATCTCCCAATAAATGTAGTCATTCGTTTTAATAGCTCTTCTTCCTGGCCAGGATAACAAGTCGAGAAATACGCTACATAAGCCCAACGCTTAAGCACTCCTTCAAATAGTAGATCCTTGGCCATGAGATACATTCTTTCTCTATGATCCGAAGTAATCTGATCCCCAGACACAAACCAATATATGAAATAACCCAGTACTGTCATTTCCTGGCCATTCTCAAGGGTAACGGTCCGCTTCATCCCCAGTTTCATGGCTTTTATCTCCTGCTCAGGCGTTCCACTTTCTGGATTGGACGACAGTTGAATCGGGATTTCCTCGGTCGACTCGATTACCCAACCCTGTCCCGGCAGGCAGTACTGCGGTTTGTGGATACTGGTTCGGTCTCGTCCCATCAACACCACGCTGATCATGGATTCAAATCCGTCTGGAGCTTCATAGATACGTCGACCAAAAAGGGTATCTTTCGGCAGCCAGTCTAGTTCAACCTGCGATATGGGAAGAGGTTTGGATATTGCCTCTCCAACTGAAAATGGCAGCGCAACAACCAGATTGGTGACTACATTGCCCGAATCTGATTCCAATGGTCGTTCCGCTAACTTCAACCCGTGATCCCCAAGTTGGTGAGATCCTTGCACCTTGTGCAGTCCGAGAGCTGTCAGGGCGATCAATCCTAATCCGATCCCTAAAGTCCAATATGGCTGCTTCTTTATCATAACAAAAAATCTGGTCAGTCTTCCCGAAAACCGAATTAGTGAGGTGATCCCTCTTCAAGTAACTTGTTCCGTTGGTTTTGGGTCCGTTTCTGTTCTTGCAGAATCACCTTCTTCTTCTCGCAGGAAATAACCCAGCCCCATGACAACCACGATTGCCACTAAAAACGTCACAAACCCGAACCAGTCGTGCACAAATACTCCAGCTTCATTGCCAAAGGCTTCACCGGCAATAATCACCGACGTAATTCTGATTACATTTCCAAGAACGGCAAGCGGGGCAGCCAGCAGGACCATTAAAATCCGCTTCCATGCCTTCCTGAAAGTCACAAACCCGTAGATAGTTGTAAGCGCCAAAAGGGCGATCAA
>JAUIHU010000692.1 GCA_030432175.1 Verrucomicrobiia bacterium
GGCGGCAAGGTCATCGCCGCCATGTTCTATCCGGTTGCTGTGATGACAGTGGCTGTGGTGATTCTGGCGGTTCTGATGATTTTTGTTGTTCCGAAGTTCAAGGAGGTTTTTGCTGACTTGCTTGAAGGAGAGGACATGCCGCAGTTTACCGAGTTGGTGCTGAAAATATCTGATACAGTCAAAGCACAAACCATCATCTTTCCAGACTGGGCTGGAGGGTTTCCAATGCCTGGACCGGTTATTTTGGGGATCATTGTTTTTGTAGTTGTTCTGAAAGTATCACTTTACTGGAATCCAATTCGTGTGGGCTTTGATTGGCTGAAACTGAGAGTGCCGGTGTTTGGTCCGGTGATCAGTAAAGTCGCTATTTCAAGATTTTGTCGAACACTTGGAACGCTGGTCAGCAGTGGTGTGCCAATTTTGCAGGCATTAACAATTGTTCGTGAAACTGCAGGGAATGCAATTGTAGCCAACGCGGTGAATTCAATTCACTCCAGTGTGAAAGAAGGGGAAACCATCACGGCGCCACTGGAAGCATCCAAGGTATTTCCTCCAATGGTTATCAGTATGGTGGACGTTGGGGAGCAAACCGGGGCGTTGCCCGAGATGTTATTGAAGATCGCGGATAACTATGATGAGGAAGTCGACAACGCTGTTGCGGCGATGACCTCTCTTTTAGAGCCGATCATGATCGTATTTCTGGCTGTTATTGTGGGTAGTATTGTTATTGCGCTGTTCTTGCCATTGATTGTTATGATCGACAAGTTGGGAACTTGATTCAGCAAGCTCCCGACCGCTGGGGAAGGTGAACAAACGTCTCTTTTTTCCTGCATCGGGTTATTAACAACAAAACGCCTCCCTGAGACGGGAGGCGTTTTGTTTTATGCGCTTGGTGAATTCGGGGAAATCTTGCTAGTCTTTTATTAGAGATCCTATAAAAACAAACCGTTTTCAACTCATCCCGCCTCAATGGTTGACAAAAAACCATTTACGAAGTAAATACATTGTATTCACTTCAACGGGGTAAAACTCTGGGAAGTTCCATGGAATTTGACTGGAATGACTCCCCATGTGAAGTGGGTGGTTCTTTGACGATACAGGCGATAGAGGAATCTTTTGAAGATCCTTTCGCGATACGGTTAATGCCGGATTCCAATCGGTTTGCAGCTCAGGTACGATTTTTTAACTTGGGTCGGTCATTGGATGGACTTGGGATCTTTAGCGTGTGTCGCACAAATGGAAAACAGATTCGTGTCATTTCGGCGCGGCCGTTTGTGGATGAAGAAAATTATTTCTACGAACGAAAAATGGCTCTCGCCTTAAAATAAAATGCCTTCCAACAAGGAATGACCGTCATGAATACCGTTCAGGATTGGGAAGAAGTCCCTTTATTTGATGGAGAAGAAGCAGAAGCTGAATTTTGGATGCAAAGTCATTTGAGTCCACGTTTGATGGAAGATTCGGTTACCTCTGATTCGAGAAGTACTGAATCTGTGACCATCACTCTAAGGATGGACCCAAGAATGCTTGGAAGGCTGAAGCGACTGGCTAAGTCCCGATATTTGAATTATCAGAGTATGATCAAGCAGTGGATTAGTGAGAGGCTTGAGAAGGAACCTGGTCAGGTTCGTCGCAGCGCCGATTAAAATTTTAATTATTATTTTGTTTTTGGTATTTTCAGCGCTGGTTTGAAAGTGAGATTGTCATACTCATTGAAGCCATTGAAGAAAACGCAACAAGGCAAAACGGTTTGAATTATTTATCCAGAAAATCCAGCATGAAAGATCGAAACACAAACATTCTTCGTTCCGGCAAACGACATGCGTTTACGCTGATCGAGATGCTGGTGGTGATAGCAATTATTGGAGTGCTTGCGGCTTTGGTGACGGGAGTCGCCAGTGGAGCGGCCAAAAGCAGGAAAGTAAAGCGAGTTGAAAACGATCTGGCGCGTTTGGTGACGGCAATTGAGGATTACAAAGCTGCGATGGGTAATTACCCTCCTGACAACATCGCATTGGTCAATGGGGTTCCTCAAGTTCAACCGGCTGGGTTGTATTACGAATTGACCGGCACGGAATTTCAGGACGCACAGGGTGTTTTTGTTACTTTGGGCGGGGTTAATCAAATCGCGCCCAATCAGGCAGAAATGTTTTTTGGCAGGAAAGGATTTCAAAACTCCATTCCTGGCGAAGCGCAGAGTTTTCTGAAAGATCTGAGAAATGATCAGAAAGCTGTGCTGACTTCCAATCCGAGTGATTTGCGGAGCGAAGTTACAATTCTGACAGCGCCTGTTGAAGGACCCAATGACATTCCCGATAAAAACAATCAACCTGTAAATCCCTGGAAATATGTTTCATCTTCTCCCACAAATAATACAGCCACTTTTGATCTCTGGGCTGAGGTGAAAATAGGTGAGGAAATTGTCGTTATTAATAATTGGCAGAATTAAGCAATTACCGGTCTTACATTGTTGTGAACGCAAGCTTTCGTTTGTGTTCAATTAGAAATTTAAATTTGAAAATTAACTTATTGGATTCCATGAAAACGAACACAACTCAACGGAAGGGCGGTTTCACGCTGATTGAGCTGCTGGTGGTTATTGCCATTATTGCTGTATTAGCTGGAATGCTGTTGCCGGTTCTGGGGCGTAGTAAAGTAAAAGCTGATGAAGCTGCCTGCCGTTTAGAGATTAAATCGATCCAAACTGCAATTTCACAGTATATAGCAGACTACAATGGTCGTCCTCCCGTCTCT
>JAUIHU010000693.1 GCA_030432175.1 Verrucomicrobiia bacterium
CAGGTCTAACTGCTTATCGAGCTTTGATGGTTCAGGGAGATTTACAACCAGGGCAGAAGTTACTGATCTCCGGTATTGGAGGCGGCGTAGCGACTTTTGCTCTGAGCTTCGCTGTCGCCCATGGTGTGGAGGTAATCGTAACTTCTTCTTCAGCAGATAAAATTCAGCAAGCTTTGGATCTGGGAGCGAAGGCAGGGGCCAATTATAAGGACAAGGATTGGCGGAAACAGTTACTCTCGGATCATGGTCCGGTGGATCTGGTCCTGGATAGCGCCGGAGGATCCGGGTACAACGATTTGTTAAAAATCATCAAACCAGGAGGCGCGATTGTGAACTACGGAGCCACAGCAGGTCCTCCTGTTCAGTTAGATATGTTTACGATTTTCTGGAACCAGATCCGCATTATTGGATCAACCATGGGATCCAGAGCCGACTTCAAATCAATGCTGGATTTTGTCACACAGCACAAGATTCAACCCCAAGTGGACAAGGTAGTTCCATTGGCCAAGGGGGCTGAGCTGGTTGAGTCAATGGCGGATATGAAACAGTTCGGGAAGCTTGTTATTGATACAAAGGGCGCTGCCGGTTAAATCAAATCACATCCCATGGCAAGGCTATGAACTAAAAAACTCTGGATAGCGTCATGAACTGATAAGGGTCCAAGAGCAGTTCATGGGTAGCAGTAAATGATTTTCCAGCAAATAGATCGATCATTGTCTTGCGCATGCCTAACTGGCGTAAGAGGCGAGCCTGAAGACTTTGTCTCTTTTCGGAGAAGTTTGCCAATACCAGAACACTGCGTTGTTCATAATTCCTGAAAAATGCAAATACATGGGGATTGCCGAGATCAATAAATTCTGTCTCAAGTCCATTAAATGCCATGTTTTGTTTGCGCAATTGAATCAGTCGTTGGATTTGCTGGAATATCTTCCCTGCAATTGATGATTCATCAAACCGTGATTCTGCTTTATTCCAGTCAAACTTTGGACGGTGTACCCATCTGGAATCTCCCGTTTTCGCAGAATCATTGTCATATGAGTAATCATTCAAGGTTGCGATTTCGTCCCCAAGATAGAGTAACGGAATCCCACCCATAGTGATCATGACACCGTGCAGCAGGAGTATCCGTCGAATGGCTAAGTCCACTTCTTCTTCATCCTGATCATCCAGAGCCTTTTCGAGTCCTGCCAAGGACGCCAGGGAACCTGAGATACGAGCATCGCCCGTACTTGGGTTTTCCATGAATGGCATGCCCTTAGCGAAAGATCCTTTGAAATTGCCTGTATAAAATTGAGTAAGAAATCTCCGATGCTCATCCGGTTGAAAACCTGCAGCGGCGACATCCTCATTTGCAAAGGCCCAACCAATATCATCGTGGCATCTCAAATAATTGACCCATGCACAGCCGTGAGGGATTTCAAATCTGCGTCGCATGGCATGATTCAGGACGCGCACATCGCGAGTCGCCAGGGTTTCCCACAACAGGGCCATTAACTCTGGATTGTACGATAACGGACATTCATTGGTTCCAATATATTTCTTTACTTCATCAGGGTGCACAATAGCTTCCGACTTGAACACCATGGCTGGGGCGGCGATTTTTGCCAGAGTATTGAACGTCTGTAGAATCAAATGCGCTTCGGGCAGGTTTTGACAGGAGGTTCCCAGCTGTTTCCAAATAAATGCCACCGCATCAAATCTCAGCACTTCCACTCCTTGATTCGCCAGAAAGAGCATTTCTTCCGCCATCCGATTGAAGAGTTCCGGATTCTCATAATTCAGATCCCATTGATAATTGTTGAATGTTGTCCAGACCCATTTTTTCAAGCGATTGTGATAAGTGAATGCCCCGGGATGGTCCTCCGGAAAAATCTCCCCCATACTTTTTTCAAACGCATCTGGCATGGAACGATCTGGGTACATCCGATAATATTCTTGATACTCAACATCCCCCGACAAAGCATTCAGCGCCCATTCATGTTCGTCCGATGTATGATTGAAAACAAAATCAAGAACCAGGGAGATGCCGTTGTGTCGGAGCAATGTTGCCAGATCAGCGAGTTCACTCATGGCTCCCAGGTCTGGTCTGGATTCACGATAGCTGCTGACTGCGTAACCGCCGTCATTGTCTCCCTCGGGAACTTTAAAAACCGGCATTAAATGTAAATATGTTATGCCCAGTTCCTTCAAATACGGAATGTGATCTTTGAGTCCCTGGAAATTGCCGGCGAATAAATCCACGTAACACATAGCCCCGACCATGCGATGAGATAAGAACCAATCCGGTTCGTTTTCTCTCAGCGCATCCAGCGCTTTCAATTCGTCCGGTCGCTCCATCCACATCTCCGCTGCTGATCTCAGGGCGCTTTCCAGATAAAAAAAGAAATCATACTCTTTATGATACAAACGATGGAATCCGTAGAAGAAGTTATTGAAATTCTGTTGGAGCCTACGCTCAAAGACTTCCCATTCAGCAGACTCAATTTGATCCCTGAAATGACTTTTCAACCTGGGCAATATTCTTCTCAGAGAATAATCCGCTTCCTTATTTAACCAGCTGTAATTCTTTTCTTCCTGGAAACTCATATCAAATGCAAGCTGCTGAAAAGAGAACCGCCTCTGATTGATTGGGCCTGTTTCTCTCTCTCGCAATATGAAGTCTGTTTGAGACTTGGGCGCCGACTAACTCATGGCTATTTGAGATGGGGTGAATGCTCACAAACAATTTGGCGCTCAAAGGCATTCACTCCTG
>JAUIHU010000694.1 GCA_030432175.1 Verrucomicrobiia bacterium
TTGTTCAATCCCGCTTGCTGAAAAAGGATACCAGCTGGCACATTCGCTTCTTGTACCTGGATGAGACACACGACACCACCACAACCAAGCTAGACATTGCCAAAACATTGATTAAGCAATGCAGAGAGAATGGCATTGAACAGTTTTACACCAATGACAGAAAAACCTCTGAAGTCTGGCCAAGCTTGAAATTTGAAAAAATTGAACGCGCTCGCGGTAAATTCTGCCGCTGGCAGTTAAACCTAAAAGGATAAATAACCATGACCAGCCCAGTTTACAATGTCATCGCAGTCCCCGTTGAAAAAATTCGCGCCAATGATTACAACCCAAACAGTGTGGCTCCCCCTGAAATGAAGCTGTTAGAGTTGTCCATTTGGGAAGATGGCTACACCATGCCTGTGGTGTGTGTTTACGATGAAGAAACCGATATGTATGAAGTAGTGGACGGTTATCATCGCTACACCGTACTAAAGACCAGTAAACGCATATTTGAGCGTGAAAATGTTCAAGGAGAAGATTGGGAATTAGAGAATGCTCAAACCCGGTTTCTGGATTTTATCCAACATTTTTCAGACGTTACTTATTTTTCCTTTGAAGTTTTTGCTCAGAATCGGAGGTGGGGCTGGGAACGTTCATTGAGCAATCCTGAAGAATGGGCTTTGTTAGTCAACATCAGTGATCCAAATCAGCCGTCAGAATCCATAGAAATACAACCGCAGAAAAAGGCTGTGAACCGATTTCGGTTAGCACAAGGTGGAACTGGGATCTTCGCGGAAGCGCAAGTAGCGCTTCAATCGCCTGCAAACGAAATCATTGGAAGAATTGTACTGCGCAGACCCTGGGAAAAAGTCTTCACCTCAATATCAGATAGCAAAGTCTTTTTGGTGAATTCACAAGGTGTTGCCTGGAAACCAGAATATCCGGGAAAGATTCATGGGACCAGTCACGAATCCGAATTTCAGATCCCTAGTCATTGGTCGATTGATCCGGATTATTTTGAAAGTAACTTTGGAATGTCTTGGAATGACATTTGGCGAGCGCCCTTGGAAAAACGCACTCATTTAGGGCAGAACGTTCTATTCCTGCATCCGGCAGTTCAATTATCTGGACAACCGGTATGGTGGGTGGTCGCTCATTATACAGAAACAGAGATGTCTACAGCTTTGCAGTGGATACGGAAAAGACTCATTCTGATTGTCATCCTTGCAACTCCATTCTTTGGTCTGTGCTGGTTGGGACTGGTTCGTGCCCGTTATCAACGAAACGAGGCATTAAAATTGTTAAATTCAGAAAAGGAGTATTTAAAATCTGTAGTCGAATCATTGCCCATTCCAATATTTTATAAAAATGAGAATGGCTATCTTCTGGACTGTAACTCAGCGGGTATGCGTTTTTTTAATTTGGAGTCCAAAGAATTGGTTTCCAGGAAATTATCAAACCTGTTGGATTCAGATAAAGAAGCTGACTTTCAACGTTATGATGAAGAAACTTTACGCAATCCATCTTGTGGAAAGTCATTAGAAATAAAGTTGGAACACGCCGGAGAAGAACCTTGTTACTATCAGATTTATCAAGGCAAAGCGCCGGGCCGAAATGGAAAAACCTCAGGCATTGTCGGCGCCATTCTGGATGAATCAGAAAAGAAGCGAAATGAACACAGACTGGCATCCAATCAAAGAAGACTGGAAAAGATAGCAACTCAGCTTCCAGGAGTGATTTATCAGTACAAATTATATGCAGATGGTCGGAGTTGCTTTCCTTATGCCAGCGCTGGAATTCGTGATATTTATCAAGTGGATCAGCAAGAGGTTGAATCCAGCGCAGAGATTGTTTTTGAAAAGATCTTGCCTGAAGATTTGAAGCTGGTTCGTGAGTCTATCAAAACCTCTGCCAGGGAACTGACACCTTGGAAACTTGAATACCGGGTGAAGGACATTGACGGATCTGTTCGATGGCTTTACGGCAACGCAATTCCCGAGCGAAACGATGAAGATGGCTCAACTTTGTGGCATGGCTTTATCACCGATATTACGGAAATCAAAAAGATCCAGCAGGAAAAATATGAACTGATACATCGGATGCAGTTGGCGACGCAAGCGGCAGAGATAGGTGTCTGGGAATATGATTTGCGTTCGGGTTACTTGAATTGGGATGAAACGATGTTCAAGGTTTTTGCCCTGGATCCTTCCGATTTCAATCATAGTTTTGAGGATTGGAAACAATGTTTGCATCCGGATGATTTGAAGCGGGCAATGGATGATGTTTCTCTGGCGTTTCAAGGGAAGGCTTCCTTAAAAACCGAGTTCAGAATTATTAGTCCGGATGGTTCCGTAAGGAATATTTGCGCATTTGCCGAACCGGTTAATGATGAAGATGGAAATCCGTTGCGAGTGATTGGCGTGAATTGGGACATCACACGGCAAAAACAGATTGAGGAGGAATTGACTCAGGCCAAAGAAGAAGCAGAGAGAGCTTCTCAAGCTAAAGGAGCATTTCTGGCCAATATGAGCCACGAAATCCGCACACCCATGAACGGTGTGATTGGTATGACCAATATGCTTTTACAGACCAATCTGAATCAAGAGCAACGCGACTGCCTGGAAATTATTCATCGCAGCGGGGAGTCATTACTTGATCTGATTAATGATATTCTGGACTACTCCAAAATCGAATCCGGACGTTTGGAATTGGAAAGGGTTTCTATGAATCCACGCGTTACCTCAAATCTCTTGCTGCTTCTTGCCTCGG
>JAUIHU010000028.1 GCA_030432175.1 Verrucomicrobiia bacterium
GCCGAGTTCCAAGGTGGTTCCACTTGTGAGCGCCGGGAAGGAGGTGATGGATGGGTCAATCGGGATCACTGTTCCTTTTTCGTCTTCGCTGGTCAGAATAACGATCCGGTTTCGAAATCCCGGCCCGATATTATCAATGTCAGAACTCAGCTCCTCTTCAGTAGCCGGCCTGCCCAGTGTGCCTGTCGCCAGAGCAATCGCTTCATAAAGACTAAGTTGATCGTCCGGAATATTATTCAGTACTGCGTCTTCAATTCTAAATGAAAGTTGTTGCCCAAGCTCCAGTTCGGAGTCTTGGTACTGCCGTCTCTCGACAGTCACTGCCACGGAATCGACGCTGCGTTGTCCCAGCGCTTCGACAAATACCTCGTAATCTCCATCCACGAGCTGTGTCAGCCCCGGCGCTGTCCAGCTCAATTCGGTATCGGAGAGTATTTGGGGATTGAAACGGCTCTCAGCAAAATTGTCTTGTTTGACCCAGACTAACTCCACCCCCTGGTCAAATCCCTGTCCGGTCCAGGTCAGTTCCTCTCCTCGCTGAACAGTGGGAGCGCTGACCGAGAAAAGTTCTGGTGGAGGAATGCGTCGAACTGGTTCCGGTGAGAACACTTGCAACCCGCCACTCTCCAGACAAATGTATCCTTCCGACTGCCCCAACGCTTCCCATTGATCGAGTCGAATTTCAAAATTCATAAAGAATGGATTCAACTCATTGATTTCTAATGGAACTGTTTGCAAAACCTCCCGCCGTCCAGTGGCAATGTCGGGAGGACTGAGTTCGCAAAGTGTAAGTTCAAAATCATCCACATCGCTCGGAAATCGAAATCCCGAAATTCCAAACATTGCTCCTGGAGAGCCGGTTACTGGTTCCACACGCTGAATAACGGGTCCAAATGGATCTCCCACTACAACAATCGCTCGCTCCAAAGCAAAATAGCGAGAAGCCGTCAGTGCAGTGGAGCGTTCAACCGTCACTCCTGCGTCTCGCAATGTGGCAAATGAAAATCTTCGGAAGCCGCTAGATTTTTCAAAACTCTTGTAACGTTTCTGATTTGCGGAAGCGCGAACTGCGGCCTGAAGTCCGGAATTGATCGCGCGGTTGGATTGACTTCGAATCAATCCTTCCCCCATCGCAAGATAGATCGAATTCAATTCTTCTTCCGTCAGGTTATCGAGGTCAGAGTTGTAAACCGCAGAGGACTTCAACGCCGATTTTAACAACGCTTCATACAAAGGCAGGTCGAGCTGAGCAACGCGTCCGTTTGCATTCGGGATCAAAAAACCATCCACTGCGACCTGAGTCAGATTGGCGGCTAAAGCCAACTCGTAACTCTCATTCGGATCATTGCGGTTTAATAATGAACGTTGATCAAACTCATCCGTTCCACTCGTCCAGTACCAGTTGCCAGTATAAACCTGAACCATGTAAATCGCTGGCCGTGAGGGATCCACTTCAAATTCATTCGGTGTCTGCAATCGCAGCGGTTGTGTGATTTCAATATAGAAGGACCGGACATTGGATCGTACCGGATCAAAATCATCCGCCAGCGCTATTCCTCTCAGAAAACCTGCAGCAACCGGTGTATCGGATTCAAAGGTCACCGCATCTTGAACTCCCATCATCTGCACACTCTGCAATCCATCCTGAAACTGGAAATCACTGACTTCGAACACCTCGATGATAGCATCCAATGGACTACGTCGGTCCGGATCAAAGTTCACACTCAGTCTTAATCGTCCATTGTCCGGGTTGGGTTCGATTTTAAAATCATACACCGGCTGAGCGCCCAACTGAGAAGAGGACGATGGCGGGTTCAGTGGACGGAGGTAATACTCGCCGGGGGAATGAATGATCGGAGACTCCTGATCTTGATTTCGCCCTGCAATTCCTGGTGACTCTGGATCTGACAGGAAACTTTGAGCCGCCTCATAACCGGCTGTCAGAATTTCTTCACGCAGAATATTTGATTCCGGGTCGTCATAATAATCCAGTCCATTCGAGAGCACGAACTCGATTCTCTGAATTAATTCAGCTGTCTTTCCATGATTCCGAACAGCGCTAAGAATTGCAGACAACATTTCGTCTGGCGCGCGAAGTAATTGAGATCCGTTCAAGATCCAGTGCAAAGCCGTAGATTCATAATTCAAAACAACGTTGCCTTCATCAGGCAAAACCAACGCCGCTAGAGGAGATCGATCCTGGACTCGAAAAGCAGTCACCAAACCGATCCGATCTTTGGGAACTTCAATCACAGGATCAGCCGAGGCCATTTCAGTAAGGCGTCCAAATGACTCCAGATAAACCGTCTCCGCGCTCCCTTGCCAATCCACACTACTGCCGATCGTGATCGGGATCTCTCTTGAGATAATGATCGGGTAAGCATACGCTGCCTCCAAATCGCCCGCTGTCAAAACCGCTTGACCTGATGTCATGGCATCAGTCACAGGAAAAACCAACTCCGCTCCGTTCGCTCCTGATGACGCCGCCACTCCTGCTCCAATCTGCAACTGATAGTCGCCATTGGATTCAGTATCCTCAATCTCAACGGTAATGACCTGACCCACAGGAATAATTTCCGAGGAAACGGAGAGAAACCGAAACTCGGCCGAGCAATGGAAAATCGAGGAAAACAAGTATGCGAAGAACGCGGTTTTTAGTTGAATGGAAATGTTCATGAGAAAGCTGAGTTTATTGAATTTTAAAACAGAAATTAATAATCAGCGTTTGCTGTGGATTAATCCGCCGGTTCTCCCGACAGGGTAATCTCTCCCTGCATAATGACATTATCATGCGCTTTCGCTGTCACTTTTGCCTGGATAAAGTTTCCGAATCGTGTGACTTCTCTTGATTCTAACACAATTGTCTCTCCCGGCAGCGCAGCTCCTTTCCATTTCATCCCACGCACGGCAGTGAGCCGTACAGATTTGAGTGGTTTATGTTTCGGATCACTCTGACCAACCACACCGACGAGTTGAGCGGCAGCTTCGGCAATGAGAACGCCAGGCATGAGTGGAGAACCAGGGAAATGCCCTTTCAAAAACTCAGCAGATTCATCAAGACGATAGGTCCCAACTCCGGATTGTCCGGGATTCATCTCCAGCAATTTGTCAATGAATCGAAACTCCGGACCGTGCGGCAGAAGTGACAATGCAGTTTGAAGTTCTTCGACTGTGGGTGGATTGTCGGGGTGCATATTCATGTTATTCTTCCGCTCGTACCTGTTGCTTTTTGAATTTGTTGCAGAACTTTGTCCGGACTCCAGCCCAGCTCTTCCTGGTAGTATTTCAAACTCAGTGACTTCTCTCGTTTGGCCAGGCGTTGACCATGCTCGTCGGTAATTAACGGACAATGAAAGTAATCCACTGATCGGTAACCCAGCGCCTGTATCAATAACATTTGACGCGCTGTTGATTTCAACAAATCCAAACCCCGGACCACTTCCGTGATTTGCATCCGCTCATCATCCACCACAACCGCCAGTTGGTAAGCCGGCACGTCATCTCGACGCCAGATCACAAAATCACCCAAGTCTCGACCGGCTACCAAACTCTGAGGCCCCAGCGCTTGATCTGTAAAAGCAACTTCCTGACCATCCTCAACCCGAAATCGCCATTGCCTTCCCGCAGGTGAGTCTGGTGGATGATTCTTCATTTCTTCTAAAAACCGCTCCCGGCAGCGCCCCGAATAAATGGGTTCATCATTGGAATCCACCACTTTCCTGGCCTCTTCAGCCACTCGTTTTCTTGAGCAATCGCAAGGGTAAATCCGCCCCTCAGAAAGCAATCGCCGCCAAGCATCAAGATAAAACTCTCGACATTCGCTCTGCCGATAAGGTCCCATCTCTCCACCCACATCCGGACCTTCCTGCCAGTCGATTCCCAACCAGCGCAGATCCTCCAACATGGCCTCTGAAAATTCCTCCTGACTGCGCAACGGATCTACATCTTCGTTGCGCATTATCAAAGTTCCTCCCACAGCTTGCGCGCGTTGGAAGGCGGTCCAGAATGTCGCTGCATGGCCAAGATGCAGATACCCCGTGGGCGAAGGCGCCAAACGTCCCCGGTAATGAGATAACTTTCTTACCCCAACATCTTCCATCTCATCTCTCCCAAAACATCTTTAGTAAATCAGTTGAGTCATCCCAACAAATCCTCAATCCACCCGCTTAAAACACCTGTCACCGTGTCTCTTCGCGTCTTCGCGTCTTCGCGTGACAACTCTTATCATCCTGCCTGAGGCCCACTCCAAAATTGAATCAGTCGCCATCCGCCAACTGCGATTGATTCTGCTTCACCCATTCCTGAAACCCCGGAATTTCAAAGGAAAGCAGCTTTGAAACCTTTGAAATATCGAGGTTCAAATGAGGGCAACGCGGCGGTCCAGAGTATGCCCGAAGTGTCCCGGCGCGAACCGTCGGATGCAATTCCGGAAAACATGCTGCCACAGTCGCTCCGATCTCAAACCTCGACATCAACTGAGATCCAACCCAATGCAACGTCCCCCGGCAATCCTGCAACGCCAATTCCCAGACCCCGTCCGCCGTCACACTGGCCGGGATCGGACAACGGTATTCATCCACAAATAAGTCCAGCGTACGCCCTGCAATCCAGGCGGCTTTCATTTCTTCTACAAATCCGCTGCGCCTTGATGGATTGCGTCCGGCGTTGAGTGAGGTGCGGAGAATCAAATGGTTTTCACAATGCCGAACCCGATCTTCAGCGCTGGCTTTGGACTCTGCGTAAACGTGAACCGGTTTCACTTCATCCGTCTCGACATACGGTTCCGTTTTCAGTCCGTCGAATACGAGATCCGTGGAAAAGAACACCAGTCGCGAACCACTCGCCTGACACAGCCGGGCCAGGTGTTCTGGAAGGTCCGTGTTGATGTGAAAAGCCAGATCCGGGTTTTGATTGCAATCCCCCACGCGACTTAAGGCTGCAGTGTGAATGACGCAGGTGGGCGGCGCTGATTTCCACCGTTCTGAAATCGCGTCAAAATCACTCAAGTCCAGAGAATCTCGAGTGATACCAATGACTTCAGCTTGTCCGGCTTGGACCTTCACCTGAATAGAATCAGGAATCTGCTGCATCAACAGGCTGCCAATTAACCCCTGCGCGCCGGTAATCCAATAACGTTCTGAAGGATTCATCCTTATTGAGGCTCAGAAGATGAAGCGCCGAAAGCTCGGAGCCAATTCACCAGACCGATCAATCCAACGACACTTCCTGTGACAGCCAAAAAAGCCTGGGTTTGATCATGACGATGTTGGGATCCTACCGCTAAGAGGATTGATCCAGAAAGTACGATAATAGAAGCGCTGATACATTTCATAATTAAAATGTATGACAAAAAACCCCGGACGTAAATCCGAGGTTTGCTGTGTCAATAAAATCTGACCGCTGAAGTCAGCGTTATTCTTCCAACAACCTCTGCAGGTAAGCAGACGGTTGGTAGTTTTCAATAAGAACGGTAGTCTTTCCATCCCGGAACATTCGGGCTTCGGTTACCTCAACATCCGGGGTTTTGTGGGGTGCAAACAGAATATCGTCATGAGTTGCGTTCATTTTACTGGCGAAGCGATCCGGTGTGAGGGTTCCCCCCAAATGGTCACTGCGTCCGGTGGCAACGTGGAGTGTGCCCAGAACTTTCTCGTCCTGAATGTCCCGCCCGGAAACTGGCAGAACCTGTGTGCCAAATCCGAGTTCACCGAGTTCTCCAGTGACCGGATCCGATTTCAGTTTCAGATTATGCTGAGCGATCACATCTGGATTGCCATCGATCAAAACAGCTTCCTGGATCAACCCACCTGCAACTTTCATCAAACCCAATGTGCCATCTTCGTAAACCATCGGAAATTCTCCTTCAGCTCCCTCAGGAACGAAATAGACTTCCCCGGCTGGAAGATTGGCGATGTCGGGCTTTTTACCCCGACACAGTCCATGACTTTTTTGAGCCTCTTGGCCACCGAGTTCGAGTTTCAATGTGTGTTTCTTCTCTCGAATCACAAAATCAATTTCAACCCATTCGGCTTTGGTCATTCCCAATCGCAGCTTTTCGGCGCTGGCGCTGACTTCGTTATAGTCCACTGCCAGACCCGACCCGAGAATGATTTCGTTCACCCCATGCAAAGTCGCTCCGCGAAATCCAATCTGCTTCGCGAATGCAGTTAATGGAGCAGTTGCCGAATATGTCGAAATGCAAAGCACGATATCATAGTTTGGGTAAATATCCTTCTCCAGGCTGAGCTGCTTACCCGTTGGATCAAATGCCTCATCTGGTAAGTCCAGATTGCTGCCCCCGGTGATTTCGTAGGCAAAAATTTCTCCACCCGTCAGTCCCATTTCTTCAAGAATACGGTCGTTCAGTGGTTTGTAAAAATCTTCAACGGCATGTTTCTGGATCGTGTAAGTAGGATCATTCAAAAAGCGAAAGTCCTTAATGTCTTTCGGATCCTTCAAATCAATCAAAATTGCCACTTTTTCGCCTTTTTCAGGCTCGAAAACGGTGTTCAATAAACGCGTCAGATCAAAATCCGGAAAATCGGATAACTGCGGCTGTTTAGGTTTAGTCGAGGTTTTGTCTATAACCATGGATCCAATATATCAATGATGTGTCGAATAACAAACGATTCAGAGCTATTTTATTTGTGAGGTTCTGGCGCCAAAATTATTCCTGCGCTTTTAGAGACCTACCACTAGTCCATCCAATCAACTGAGCATAAGGGGCGTTAAATTCATTCAATGTGGCTTCTGTAAAAGCGTTTGTTTTCCAACAAATCCATTGGAAAATTCCAGTAAATGCTGGTTTCAGCAGCAATTTGTGATTCACCTGAAACAGATCGCCATTCATCCAGGTTGTCTGAAGTTTCATGCCGATAATAAAATCCCGGATGCGCAGCGTGCGATGTTTTCAATGTGGGTTCAGGTTGAAGCACAACCCGAACCGGGGCTGATTGCAAAGCTTGAGAATTCCAGTTCCGATTTTTGTACACAGCAATAACCGGGTAGTGGTCCGAGGCTTGCCGACTATCCTGCGCCGTTAATTCAATTTCCGGTTTTTCAGTAACTCCGTTCCAAATTGTCCAGGGTAAGGATTCGGATTGAAATACTTGAACAGATAAAAGGTCATTCTGAAGACTCATACTCGACAGGACGTAGTCCAGCCTGGAACCACCTCCACCTCCACCTCCATTTCCGGTCGGCCAGGTATCCGTGGAGCGACTGATGGGGTTGATCGGTTGTGAGATAAACATCTCTGTGCCTCGCCCGATCAATCGTTGCACCGGACGTCCCGTGTTGTTGGGTGGATCAAAGATGTCTTCATTGAAATCGCCGACCAACAGATAATCAGATCCGCGATTCCCTGGAAGAAAAACCTGCGCCAAATAATTCGAAACAGCAGAAGCTTCAGCAGCTCTGCGGGTAAGATCGGCAGCGGTGGATCCTGCCTTCAGATGGGTTACAAACAATGTTAAGGGCTCGGGTTTATCAGGCAGCGCGATTTTTGTTTCAAATAAATCTCGAGTAAAGCGGGAAGGAGATCCGAATGAAGTTAGTGAAACACCATCTAGTCTGGATGCGCTGGCGACAATAGGAAACCGGCTGGAGACCCCGTTACGAATGAATCCGTCCGAGCCGGATGAAACAACTGTTTCATGGTCCGGAAGATATTGCTGGATGAAATCTCCGAATCGGTTCCAGGCGCTGTCCGGGATTTCATTGAAAGCAATGATGTCCGGTTTTAGAAAAGCCAGATGCCGTCCAATAGCTTTGGCAGATTCTGATTGTTCAGACCAGCCTGAAATGCCGCGAATGTTCCAGGTCATCACCGACCAGGTCTGTTGTGCGCGGGCATGAAAAAAAGGCGCCCCGATGGACGCCAGAATGATCAGAAACAGTGTTCGAATGTAAAACCCATTTACCACCATTACTTCACCAGACGAATGGATTCGATAATCACTGGCTCTTCAGGCTTGGCTCCGGAACCGGTTTTCACTTTTGAAATTTTATCCACCACATCCATTCCGCTCACTACTTTCCCGAAAACGGTGTGTTTTCCTGTCAAGTGCGGGGTGTCAGCCACGTTGATAAAAAATTGGGATCCGTTCGTATCAGGGCCACTATTAGCCATCGCTATCACGCCCCGCATTGGCTTTTCTGATGGGAGTCCACTCTGGAATTCATACCCCATACCCTCATAAGCTTCCTTTAAAGTGAGCTTTTCCATGGCTCCGCGAACTTCATCAATGCGCTTGTTCAGATCTTCCTGATTTTCAATTCCTAGTTTTTGGAAAAGAGGTGACAGGATTTGAGATTGGAACTGGGATTGGCTACGGATCAACAAGTGCGGGTGCGGCTGACCGTTTGGCACAGCCAGTTCGTCGTTCAAGCCCAGGGCGTCGGCATTGATTTCGTCTTCAAATTTGTACCCTGGATCTCCTGAGCCGGTTCCCAACGGACATCCTCCTTGGATCATGAAATCGGGAATCACCCGATGGAATGTCAGGCCGTCGTAATAATTCCGTTTTATTTTCTCGCCGGTTTTGGGATCTGTGAATTCTTTGGTTCCTTCCGCCAGTCCGATAAAATTTGCTACTGTCTTTGGAGCGGCTTTTTCGAAGAGTTCCAGCTCAATATCTCCCTGGTTGGTCTTAATCAATACCTTGGGATTGGCAGAAACCTCTTCTTTAGCCTCTGCCGCTGCCTCCGAGCTCTCATCTTTAGCAGGTTTTTCTGCTGCTTCCTGTGCTGATAATGCTGAACCCAAAGCCAGCAAACCGGTCAGCGTTAACCAGGAAACCCAATTTGTCCGAGGACTTTTTATCGATGCGATGTGTGGATGAATCATGTAAGAATAATCTGCCCCACAGCGGAACGAGATTCAAGGCAAACCCTGAGACTTGCGAAGCGGTTCCAATTCTGCCATAAAATGCCCTATTCCAATTTAAGAAATATTATGCTCAGGAAATCTATCTTCAGGAATCCTCGCAGGAGGCCGGCGCGTCGCCGATTGCGCCTTGAATTTCGTATTATCCGCCTGCTGGCGCTGAGCGCGTCTTTGTCTACGGGACAACTCAGCGCTGAAATCCGTATCCATCCGAGTGGTGTCCTGGATGGCTCCGAGGACGCAGCTCTTCAGGGCGGTTCTTTGGCGGCTGAGCTGCAATGCGCTCGATGCCATGTCGCTCCACCCAAAGTCATGGATTTTCTCAACACGCGATCGGCTCCTCACCTGGAAAGTCTGGCTCGCGACGCCACACCGGATTGGGTCCGCGATTTCCTGAATGATCCATACCAAACCAAACCAGGAACAGGGCATCCGGATATGTTGCATTCGGTGAAAAAGAGCGAACGCGCCGAGAAGATCGAAAACCTGGTTCAATTCATCAAGTCCACCAGCGGCGGAGCAAATGAAATCGCTGATGATGAAGCGGTCGGGGCGGATCCGTATTTGATGAAAATTGGGAAACGCCTCTATCACCAGGTCGGTTGCGTCGCCTGTCACGCGCCTCAGGAATCTATGAGCGCTTTGTTTCCCGTAACCGAAACTGTAGCCGAGACCGATTCATTTTTTGGACTGGAGGAACTCGAAGTAATCGAAACGAAACAGGAAACCGCTTGGGAATCCTTGAAAACTAAGTCCATCCCTTTGGGTAACCTGGCCAAGAAGACGACGGTTTCCCGATTGACTGAATATCTGGTGAACCCACAAAACAACCGCCCCTGGAGCCGTATGCCCAACCTGGGATTGTCCGAGCGCGAAGCTAAAGCCATTGCGATGTACCTGTTGCGGGAACAAGTTCCGGGCATGTCGGATCCTACTGCTCCGCTGAATAAAATTGCCGGTGTTCGCTACGAGTATTACGAAGCATCCAGCCAGAATGAATTCCCGGAAATCCTTGAATCCGGAGAGCCGACCAAGACTGGCATCGCGCCGTCATTCTCAATCGCAACGCGAGAACGCAATGAAAACATCGGATTCCGATTCACAGGTCTGATTCGTATCAAAGATCCCGGAACATATACTTTCTACACCGCATCCGACGATGGCAGCGAGTTTTACATCAACGGAGAACATCTGGTCCAAAATGGCGGCATGCACGGACGTGTCGAAAAATCTGGATCCATCAACCTGACCAAAGGCGATCATCCGTTCATTCTGACCTGGTACAATGGTGGAGGTGGTTATGAACTGGATGTTTATTATGAAGGGCCAGGAATCGCCAAGCAGACAATTCCTTCCGATGTGTTGTTCTATATGGGACAAAAAATGAAACCGACAGCGCCCATGGCTTTGGAAATCAATCCGGACCGCATTCAGCTCGGCGCGCAGATTTACAATGAACTCCAATGCGTTAACTGCCATGGAGCCACCCCAATCACCGCCAAAGTCTGGGAATACCCGAAAGCAGCGGACACACCGCTGTTGGAACTCGATCTGGAATCCTGCGGCAGTTGTGTGGATGCTCTGGCGGGTCCCAACAAACCTAAGTACAACTGGACCAGCTCCCAACGTCGAGCTGTTGCTGATTTCATTGCCACAGCCAATCGGATAATGGATGAACCCCAACCGACCCTGGCTCTAGAACATCGCATGGCTCAATTGAACTGCTACGCCTGTCACCAACGCAACGGAAAGGGTGGTCCAACTGAAGTGCGTCGTGAGTATTTCCAAACTTTGGGCGAAGCGGATCTCGGAGACGAAGGCCGCATTCCACCACTGCTGCAAGGAGCTGGCGCCAAATTGAAAAAGTCCTGGTTGGCGCAAGTTTTAAACGAAGGAACCAAAGTTCGCCCTTACATGGCAACCCGCATGCCGCGTTTCAACAAGGACGCCGCTTTTCTTGCTAATCATCTGATCGAAATCGACCAGAATCAACCCGACGAAAGCATCGAAGATAGCCCCTATGACATCAATGCTGGAAAGTACGGCCGCAAATTAGCAGGAGCTGTCGATGGTCTTTCCTGTGTGACATGCCACACATTCGGTGATTACCCATCTCTGGGAATCCCGGCCATGAGCCTTACCTGGATGGGACAGCGGTTGAACGAATCCTGGTTCAAACAATACATGGTGGACCCGGCGAAATTCCGTCCCGGAACGAGGATGCCCAGCTTTTGGCCGGAGGGTAAGGCAGTCAACCAGACCATTCTGGAAGGCAATACCGAGCAACAACTGGACGCCATCTGGACTTACTTGTCTCAAGGTGAGGAAGCGGATCCGCCTCCCGGATTGATCCAGGGACAAATGGAAATTGTTGCTACTGATGAAGCGGTAATTTATCGCCATTTCATTCAAGATGCAGGTTCCAGAGCGATCGGTGTTGGATATCCGGAAAAAGCCAACCTGGCCTGGGACGCCAATCAGTTGCGGCTCGCCCTGATCTGGCATGGTCCCTTCATTGATGCAGCCAAACACCGTATTGGGAGAGGCCCTGGATATGAAGGTCCGCTGGGCAACAACATTCGGCGATTTGCCAATGGACCCAATTTCGCTTTTCTTGAAGATACTGAATCTACTCCGTGGCCCACAAATGCTTCAAAGAATGCCGGTTATGAGATGCGTGGCTACATGCTGGATAAAGTTCGACGGCCGACCTTTATGTACTCATTAGGTAATGTGGAATTCCGCGAGAAGTTTATCGCAGTCCCTCAAACACTGGATGCGAGTTTCAAACGGGAGCTGCAAATCATGACGAAGAATGATTCCCCCGATAAACTCTGGTTCCGCGCAGCTACAGGATCCAGGATTGAAGCGGCCGATCCAGGAAAGTATCGCGTGGATGAAACGATGATTACGACGCTGACTCTTCCACCTGGAGTTACTCCAATCATTCGAAGCATTGACGGACAGCAGGAATTGCTGATCCCTGTCGCCCCCACAGAAAAGCCCATGACATTTACACAGGAAATCATCTGGTAACAAAACAGGAATCAAGCAAGAAACAATACATTCGTCTTAAAATATTTCAGATTTATGAAGAATAATATTACAGTATTAGCAGCCCTGGCCTGTTTTGGACTAAGCGCTCTTGGTGATGCTGCGAGTGAGTCAGAATACTATCGCATCATTACATTGCCCATTCCCGAAGAAATTGTGTTGGAAGCAGGTGGCATGCAATTCATGCCAGATGGGCAGTTAGCCGTCTCCACCCGCTTTGGTGATATTTACCTGATCGACAAGCCACTCGCCGATCCGCCAAACGATATTCAATTCCAACCATTCGCATCTGGACTCCACGAGGTCCTGGGGCTCGCTTATCGGGAAGGATGGCTTTATGCCACACAGCGAGGCGAAGTCACTCGAATGAAAGATCTGGATGGAGATAATCGCGCTGACCTTTTCGAAACCGTCAGTGACGACTGGGGGATCAATGGAGATTATCATGAATACGCCTTCGGTTCTAAATTCGACGAGGATGGTAATCTTTGGGTGACACTCTGCCTGACCGGATCCTTCACCAGCGAAAACCCCTATCGAGGATGGGCGCTGCGTATCACACCTGAAGGTGAAATCATTCCAACCTGCAGCGGGATCCGATCACCAGGAGGGATGGGCATGAATGCGGATGGCGATATGTTTTACACAGATAACCAGGGTCCATGGAACGGAACCTGTGGATTGAAATTCCTGGAACCCGGCGGATTCATGGGCAATCCATCCGGAAACAAATGGTACGCCATCACAGATGCTCTGGGAGAACGTCCTGAAGATCCGGAAAGCGGCAGTCGGATTCATATTGAAGCGGCTAAAATCCCTGAACTCGTTCCGACAGCTATCATGCTGCCTTATGGAAAAATGGGAAACAGTACCAGTGGGATTGCTTGCGATCTCACACGTGGAGCCTTCGGGCCGTTTGAAAAGCAACTGTTTCTAGCGGACCAAACCCTCAGCACGGTCATGCGGGTTCATCTAGAAAAAACAACGAACGGCAGATATCAGGGCGCGCTTTTTCCTTTCCGTGAAGGGTTTGATTCCGGCAATTTGAGTCTCGAATTTGCTCCCGATGGATCCCTCATGGTCGGCGGCACAGATAGAGGATGGGGAGCGCGTGGAGGCAAACCATTTGCGCTTCAGCGGCTCGCCTGGACAGGGAAAGTTCCTTTTGAAATCCACGAAATGCGCATCCAACCCGATGGGTTTGAACTGACATTCACTCATCCCGTGGAACCTGAAACCGTCTCGAATCTTAAATCCTACCAGATTGAGACTTACACTTACATTTACCAAAGCAGCTATGGTAGCCCTGAAGTTGACCGCACATTTCCTACCATTCAGAAAGTGGAAGTCGCGGCGGATGGGCTCAGCGCTCGAATGAAAATCGACGGGATGCAACCAGGAAGTGTACATGAACTGCATATGCCCGGTATCCGCTCCGAAGAAGGCCAACCTCTGCTTCACGATGTTGCCTACTACACACTGAACGAGATTCCAAAAGAATAAATCACGTAACCGAAATGGATCCGCGAACATCCAACTAATTAAGTATTATGAAAAGCCCCCACATTTACATGTCATGCCGCCGGAACTTCCTGCGCAATCTCTCCATAGGAACTGCAGCATTTACTACTTCCGGGTTATTTGCAGAATTATTAACTCTTACGCCCAGTTCAACGGAAGGTCCGTTTTATCCAGACAAACTTCCCCTGGATACAGACAATGACCTATTGATTCTGAACGACCATATCACCCCAGCCACCGGTATTGTCTCTCACCTGTCCGGCAAAGTTACAGACGCCAAAGGAACACCAATCAGTAATGCGGTAGTGGAAATCTGGCAGGCCGATAACCATGGTGTATATTTGCATTCCGGCAGCGCCAATAAGCCCAATCAGGACTCGAACTTTCAAGGTTTTGGAAGATTTCTCACCAACCGCAAAGGCGAATACTACTTCCGGACCATCCGACCTGTACCGTACCCAGGCAGAACACCCCACATTCATGTGATTGTAAAAAAAGGAGAAAAGCGACTCCTGACCTCGCAATTATACGTGAAAGAAGAAGCCGAGAGAAATAGTCGGGATGGATTGTACCGACGCATCCGGGATCCCAAGCAACAGGAAAACGTTACTGTTTCATTTCAGCCCATCCCTGACTCACCTATTGGGGAATTGGCTGCCAACTTTCATATTATAGTCGGCATGACCCCGGAAGACGAAGCATAGATCTCTCTGTTAAACGCGAAGGTAATTTTCTGTAAGGACGCCCATATTGGCGTCCCTTTTCAGTTTAATGCTCCCTGTTCCTGAACTCTGAACGCTTCCTATAAATCCGTTCTCTGAAACCTCCCTGTCTCAATAAATTGTATTCCAATCGTTGTATCTGACGCTTGAGGAGATAAATAGCCTGATGGCACAAACAGATCAGGGTATTTGTGGCAATCTCAGGGGTAGCTCCGGAAATCTCATAGGGGTCCAGTAAGCAGGAATCGGAACTGGAAGCATTCGCTTTTTTGGTGAAATCTCTGGCAAACCAAGCTTTTGGATAACCTGAAAAACGCTTTCTGACACGCACTGACTTGGCGTCATCCTTTTGCCATCGTGGCAGACGACGGTACCTGAGGAAGTCCTCGAAATCCAACAACAGTTCTTCCAGGCTGGCTTTAGCGACATTGGTAAGACGCAACTCGGTTCCGCTTGAAGTCGCAGAAGCCATACTGCCTTCGGCAATATTTTGGCGTCCGCTGCGAGCAGCCTGAACCATTTGGTCATGAGTTCGGGAACTCCGAGAAATGAAGCGGTCACAAAATATGCGAGTCCCGTCATAAACTAAAGTTGCGACTTGAAAACTTCGCAATTTTCTGTATCCGCCGTGAGAAAGAATGAGGTCGGACCTGTCGGACCTGTCGGACCTGTCGGACCTGTCGGACCTGTCGGACCTGTCGGACCTGTCGGACCTGTCGGACCTGTCGGA
>JAUIHU010000695.1 GCA_030432175.1 Verrucomicrobiia bacterium
GTTTGAATTGGATTTGGCGAGTAACAAATATCGGATTGCAAAGATACTTAGCGGACACAATGAGGAAACCAAATATCGTTCGCCACTGACAGAAATCGGCGTGAACATCAGCGAGGGTGATTACATGCTGGCCATTGACGGAGAGGTTCTCAGCGGTGACGACAATCCGTACCGTTTGTTGCAGCACAAGACGGATCCAGTAGTTCTGACAGTGAACAACGAACCGAAGCATGAAGGCTCCCGGGAAGTTACTTATCGGCCGGTGCCATCAGAGAAATCGTTGCTCTATTTGAATTGGGTGTTGGGCAATATGGCGAAGGTCGATGAGATGACAGATGGGAAGGTGGGATACCTGCACATTCCTGACATGGGAGGTCCGGGGATTTATGAATTCATTAAGTGGTTCTATCCGCAGATCCGGAAGGAAGGAATGATCGTGGACGTAAGAAGTAATGGTGGAGGCAATGTTTCGCAGTGGATCATTGAGCGTCTGGACACGAAGTTATTGGGGACGCGATTTGGATATTCAAGCGATGAACCAGGGACCTATCCCGGTACTGTGTTTCATGGTCACAAGGTTTGTCTCATCAACGAAACATCAGCGTCAGACGGAGACATTTTTCCGCACCGTTTTCGCAAGGCAGGACTTGGACCACTGATCGGCAAGCGTTCCTGGGGAGGCGTCGTGGGCATCTCCAGTCGCGGTCCTTTGTTGGATGGGGGAACGGTTTACGTTCCATTACAGGCGACCAACGACACTGATGGTGAGTACATCATTGAAGGGCATGGGGTGGATCCGGATATCTTCATGGAGAATGATCCACAGGCGGTCATCGAAGGGCGGGATCCTCAGCTGGAGCGCGGGGTGAAGGAAGTCTTGCGGATGATGTCCGATAAACCAATGAAGCTTCCGGAACGTCCGGCAGATCCAGTGAAAACGGAATAACTTAGAGGCGTCTGCAGATGCTTAAGATTATCAACCGCAGATTGCGCAGATGGCCGCAGCTGGAGGTCCGAAGAAGCATCTGCGTAAATCGGTGAAATCTGCGGTTGGTTTCAGGGTTTTGTTTTAAATTTTGGAGTAAGTTCGTCCAGATCCAATCTGTACAAAATCTGGTTGTAATCGTACCGAGGAGTAGCTGTTTTCGTTTTCGAGAACTGCTTCGTATACGTGCCTTCGAACAGCAGTATGGGTGATCCTTCAGGAGTGAATTCCGGATGTAATCGAGGATTATAGAAAGCGTACCGGTCATGGGTTGCTACTTTAATGGCAGGCCCCCAAGGTCCTGTTGGCCGATCTGCTTCCGCGTACCAGATTTCTCCCAGAAATGAAGACTCCCCTCCGTATTGCGTGAAGATGGATACCCATCGATTGCGGTATTCATTCCAGGCAATCGAGCCTCGGTGGGGACGGATCGGCTTGTTGTTGTCCCGCTCAGGAACAGTCTTTTGGGGTTGTAACGCGATCCATGCTTCAGGGTTTTTCCACGAGTCAAAAGTCGCAGGCATTTTCAATCTTGGAAACGGATCACCAAAAAGAGCCCATTTCTTCCCGTTTTCATCAGTCCATAGAGTAACGTGCCCTTCCGGAGCCAGTGGGAGTTTTTCAGAATCGTTTTTGCGTGACCAAATCACCTGCTTGCGTTCAAAAAGCTCCTCCTGATCATTCCAGACACAAAGTCCGATTTCGTATGCTGTCAAAGGAGGTCGGATTTTTTGATAACACGCGACCAGTTGTTCCCGACCACAGGAATCCGGTAGACTGACAAATCCGCTTAGCCATGTTGGTCCCGATCCAGGCATTTCCGCAATGCCTCTGGGCTGATTATGCTGGTTAGTAAAAAGATCAAAGGTTGGTTGCAGTGGTGGTTCGAAATTTTCAAATGGCTGAATCGTTGTGGTTCCACCACTCATGTGGAAAATCCCTAATGGATATTTGGCAAGAGTTGTGTCTCCCCAGGCCCAGAACATTTGGTTTTTATAAATCGCGTTTTGCACACTGTCGCAACCGAGAACTCCTGTCTCTTTCCACTCCGGATAGCGTCCCAGCTTCTGACATTCAGCAAATAAACCTGCGCCGGTCAGGCGTCCAATGCGTTTAGCAAATTGCGAGCGCTTAACTGGAATCGTGATAGACCCACCTGGAGTGGGAGTGATTTGTCTTCCACGATAACCAAACCCATCCCTTTCAACTTCATACCCGTGTCCGCTGATATAAAGCCACGACGGGATTCCCATCAGTTCGGGCAAATCAAATGCAACCACTCCAGCGTTGTCTGTGACAAATCGAACCTCATGTGTCGTGCGTAATTCAACCAGTGGAACCGGCCATCCATTTTCCTCATCAATGACCCGAATCTCAAAAGGTTCAACGCCCATCAAACGGCAACCTAAGCAAAGGTATAAAAAGAATCTGAACATACTCAAGGGGGTCAGTCAAAGAATCTTGACATTACTTTAGGTGAGGCTAATAAATTTTACATCCATTATAATGGGGCTGACAATTCGTTTGTCAGGTTCATGATCATGAAATCAACCAGAGTCTGATCACGAAACCACATTGGCCACATATTGTGCCCTTGTCCCTGATGAATCACCAGAGTCATCCAACCTCCATGTACCCAGTAAGCTTCAGCCAATGCCAGTGAATTGGCTTCTAACGGAACCAGCGTATCCTCGTCTCCATGCAGGCAATAAACAGGAACACCGGCTTTGGCGAGTGGAGCCACTCTGGGGAT
>JAUIHU010000696.1 GCA_030432175.1 Verrucomicrobiia bacterium
AGCCGCCGCTTGCTTCTGATGATTTTTAATCAACTGTATCGCTTCCTCAGTAAACCGAGGCAGAACTTCCTCCAGTTTCAAGTCCGGAGCGATTCCACCTTTTCTCCAGAAAGCTCCCTGAATCGGTGACCAGCCTTTGGAGTCATTGGCCTCGATCTCCAAGGTAGGCGGCTGCACGGCGTGGTAGTCACGGATATAGAAGTAGGGAGGAATGTCTGTGGATGCCCTGATCCCGAAGTAAGAATCGAAACCTCGATCCACTGGCCCTCCGGGTAAATGTTGATCATATCCTTGTTCGTCAAAACCTAAATGCCACTTACCCACCATGGCGGTTTTGTATCCTTGTGACTTCAACATCGAAGCCAAAGTCCACTGGCCAGCCTCAATCACGGCTCGACGAGACCACTGTCCAACCGCTGTTCTGAATGGATACGTTCCAGTCAGGAGCCCATATCTTGACACATGGCAAAGCGGCCCGGCCGCGTGTGCATCCGTGAATAAAAGACTTTGTGATGCCAGACGATCCAGATGAGGTGTTGGAATTCTTGAATTCGGATTGTAGGCCTTCAGGTCTCCATATCCCATATCATCAACCAGAATGAAAACCACATTAGGTTTATCGCAAGACGCAGCCAGGATTGTTGGAGAATCAATAACGCTGCCAACCAAGGCGAGAGAAGGAATGATCCAATTCCGAAAATAACTGTGTAAATTCATAAGTAAAAAAATGCTTTAAGGTATGCCTTATCCTTCATTCAAGAAGCGGTAAAGTGAAGCAGAATCAATTCAGGAAGGCGTTAAGGATTTATTTTATTAAAACAAAAGCGCTCCGAAAGCTATACTTCAAAGTAAGAACAGCCCAAGGAGCGCCGGTTGATTTTTCTTAAACTATCTTCGATAAATCAAAGACCAAAAGCCTTTTGCATCTGCTCGCGAACCACCGTGAGTCTTTCCACACCGCCACCGCCAACCTCAGCAGTTGCCCATCCGAAGTAATTGATGTCACTCAAAGCTTTTTGCACATCACACCAGGGCAGATCCCCTTCTCCGATGTCCTTGAACTTGTTTTCTTTCCGGCTGAATCCTTTGACATCCAGCTTCACGCAGCGATAGCCAAACTCCCGAATCCATTCCCCGGGCTGGCCATATTTCCAATGGTTTCCAATATCGTAATACATCCCCACCCACGGACTGTTGAAGCTATCCACAAACTTCACAAACTTCTCTGCGCTTTGTTCCGGTGGAGAATCGTGGTCGTAGAACATCTGGTTCCAGACATTCTCAATCAAAATGGGTTGTCCCAATGAAGCAGCCAGCGGGATCAGTTTCCAGATTTCCTGACGGCACCGTTCTTCGATTTCCTCCGCAGGACCATCCACTCCACGTCCGATAACTATTAATACTCCATTTCCACCAGCCGCATGTGAAACCCGAATACAATGAGCGATGTTAGCTACCCCTTTAGCCCGCACCTCCGCGTCAGGATGAGTCAAACGATCACTCCAATGAGCGTGATTGATCGCGTTATGAACAAAAACCCCGGACTCCTTCACTGCAGCCCGTGCTTCTTCAGGAGTATATTCCGCAGCCTGATCCAGATCGACCCCATCAAAGCCTGCCTCACCAGCCAGACTTAACCTTTCGGCCAAGGTCAGTTCCTTATCTCCAATCTTTCGTGTAATCATCCCCAGCTTGCAAGACAGCAATAATCCTTTGCCGGCAGGGGGCAATACCACTCCTGCAGAGGCTGATTCCCCTTTTTCATGATGATCCGCAGACAGGGCTGGCGCGCTAACCAATGTGCCGGCGGCTCCTACAAGAGCTGTAGTGGACAGGAAATTCCTGCGTGAGACGTTTTGATGAGATTCGGTCGGTTTCATAGGATGTTGAGATTAAACATGATCCTTCGACAGAAATCAAGGGGGTCAGTCAAAGAATCTTGACAAAACTCGAGTCGAAAAAAATCCATTAATTAATATGTGACAGGCAAAGAAATATGAAAGCTCAGACTCAATCGCAATCAAGTTTTGTCAAGATTCTTTGACTGACCCCCTAAAATGATTCATGCATGACTTGCCTTTTCGATTCCACCCGGTAGGGTGTTTGTATGGAAATTGCAGCTGAAAAAGTAGTAAAAATCCACTACACGCTCACTAATGACGCAGGTGACACTTTGGATTCTTCTCAAGGGATGGACCCACTGGAGTATTTGCATGGAGCCCAGAACATTATTTCCGGTTTGGAGAAGTCATTGAATGGGCAGACCGTTGGCGCGAAATTGAATGTGACTGTTGATCCAGATGAAGGGTACGGGATGCGTGACGAAAAGCTCCTGATGGAGATTCCCAAAGAACAGTTTGGAGATCAGCAGGTGGAAAAGGGAATGCAGTTTCAAGCTCAAGTCCAGGGGCAGACCATGATTTTTACTGTACTAGGCACATCTGATTCCAGCGTCCAAGTTGATGGAAACCATCCTCTGGCAGGAGAGCGGCTACATTTTGACGTAGAAGTGCTGGACATTAGAGATGCTACCGTAGATGAAATTCAGCATGGACACATTCACGCTAAAGGTGGGTGCGGATGTGGAAATCCTGAAGGTGAATGTAACGACTGATCTCCAGATTTCCCCGTTTTTATTGATTTCTTAAAACCCTTTACTTGTTGAAAGTAGAGGGTTTTTTTGTCCACAATTCAGTATTTCTTACTTCTTTCCAATTTAATGAGCGCCTATAGTCTC
>JAUIHU010000697.1 GCA_030432175.1 Verrucomicrobiia bacterium
TCGCAGTCGAGGTCATGGACTAGGAGGTGGCAATGATGAACGTGAGCAGACATTGAATGCCCTCCTGGTAGAAATGGATGGCTTTGACAGTCAGGAAGGTATCATCATTATCGCTGCAACGAACCGTCCTGACGTCCTGGACCCTGCGCTATTGAGGCCAGGACGATTTGATCGCCAGATCATGGTCAACTTGCCTGACGTTAAAGGTCGAGAAGAGATTCTGAAGGTTCATGCGCAGAAAGTTAAATTACAGAAAGAGGTCGACCTCTCGGTGATTGCGCGAGGCACGCCTGGATTTTCTGGAGCTGAGCTTGCCAATCTGCTGAATGAGGCTGCATTATTGGCTGCTCGGGCCGGTAAGAAATCCATTGGCATGCCGGAACTCGAAGAAGCGCGAATTAAAGTTCGTTGGGGACGGGAGCGAAGAAGTCTGGCGATGACAGATGAGGAGAAGAAATTTACCGCCTGGCATGAAGCAGGACACGCTCTGGTGAATGTAGTTCTCGAACACACCCACCCACTGCATAAAGTCACCATTATACCTCGCGGACAGGCATTGGGAGTGACCATGTCTTTACCAAAACAGGATACTTACAGCAAACAGCGTAAGGAAATGAAAGACCTCATCGCCATGGCTATGGCAGGCAGAATCGCCGAAGAGTTGGTATCTGGTGACATCTCCACAGGAGCCAGTGGAGATATCAAACAAGCTACCGAACTGGCCCGTAACATGGTTTGTAACTGGGGAATGAGTGATGAACTGGGTATGGTGTTGTATGGTGAAGACGACGGCTATGTATTTCTCGGAAAAGAAATGGCCAGGAACCGCAGTTACAGTGAACAGACCGCTCAGAGAATTGATGGTGAAGTAAAGCGAATCATTGATGAGGGCTACAATATCGCTGCGGATATTATCCAGACCAACCGGGACAAACTGCAATATATTGCTGAAGCGCTGCTGGAATACGAAACACTGGACGGATCTCAGGTGGAGGAGATTGTTAAAACCGGAACCTTTACCCCAAACGAAAACAATAACATTGATCCTCCATCAGGGGCGCAGGCTTCCACACCGACAAGTGAGCCACCTAAAAAAGTCCCGCCCAAGCTGGATGGGGCAGACGGACTCGGATCACCCGCTCCAGCTCCGATCTGATTTCATCTGATCAAAGACGTATGTCTGATCGCCAAAAAATAATCGCTCCTTCGCTCCTTGCAGCGGATTATGGCGCGCTGCGCGAAGACACACTTCGCGCAGTACAAAGCGGAGCGGACTGGATCCATGTGGATATTATGGATGGGCATTTTGTTCCGAATATCTCCTATGGAGCGGAACTCGTTAAAGCGATCCGTCCGCACACCGATCTTTTTCTGGACTCACATCTGATGTGTTCCAAACCGGAGATTTTGATTGAATCTTTTGCGAAGGCAGGAACTGATGGGATCACTATCCATGCTGAACTTGGTGAATCAGCTCATGATACACTGAGAGACATTCGTGCATTAGGGCTTCGAGCAGGCGTCGCTATTAATCCTCCTTCCGACATCAGCATTGTTGAACCGTTTTTATCTGAAATTGACCTTCTACTGGTCATGACAGTCAATCCTGGGTTTGGCGGGCAATCCTTCATTCAGGAGATGTTAGAAAAAGTGCGAACTGTGCGAGATTGGCGCACATCGCGTGATTTCAACTACATCATTCAAGTTGATGGTGGAGTTGGTATGCAAAACTGTTCACTTTGCGCGCAAGCTGGAGCGGATTGTTTTGTATCAGGGACTGCGCTATTCGGACAACATGATATGACAAAGGCAATTCTGGAAATGCGCAACCAGGTCAACTTCGTTTCATGAATGAACTGTTTATCCAGTTTGGAACTGGAAAATTTCTTCGTGGGTTTGTCGGGTATTATGCTCACAAAATACAGCAATCTTCTCTCGACAAATCCCGCAACCTTCATCTTCAGGGCGTAGCAGTCCAAACTCAGGGCACGCATCGAGCCAAGCTAATAAGAGACCAACCTGCTTACCAGATTCTCACCAAGGGCCGGAAGAATGGAGTCGTTGTGGATGAGGTCCAGGAAGTTCAACCATACAGCAACGCTTTCTCTACCGATGAAGATTGGTCAGCCATCCTGGAGACCGGGGCTGATTCTTCTTTAAAATGGATCGTTTCCAATTCAACGGAAGCCGGAATGTCTTTGGACTTAAGAGATTCCAGATTTCAAGAAACCAAGGCTCCAGTTTCATTTCCTGCCAAATTGGCATGTGTCTTGCGTTACAAATTTATCAATAATCAATCGTCGGTCTGGATATTTCCGACAGAATTGGTTGATTACAACGCAGACGTATTAAAAGACCTTGTTCTCAAGCAGAGTTTACAATGGGGATGGGGCAAACTAGACGGTTGGGAAGAATGGATTCTGGATGGGGTAGTTTGGGTGAATACGGTAGTGGATCGAATGGTTGTCGATTTGGGTAACTCGTCAGGCGGATTGGATGTTCAGGTTGAACCTTATAGTTCCTGGATTCTGAGTCCTTCGGGGTCACATCCAAGATCAAGCGCCATTCCCCGGTCGATCCAAAAACTGACCGCGATTGAAACGGTCAAAGAAGTGGATTCGATACTACCGTGGTCACAACGCAAAATCCGGATTTTGAACGCATCTCACACACTGCTGGTTGAGCTGTGGATCAAACAAGGGAAAAGTCCGAAGTATGTAAGAGAAATGA
>JAUIHU010000029.1 GCA_030432175.1 Verrucomicrobiia bacterium
GTGGTGTCAATTAGTGTTGTGGTGGCCTGGCCTGACTTGAAAATCTCATGATGAATGATGTTTTCCAGAAACGGAATGTTGGTCTTCACCCCGCGGATTCTCATCTCGCGCAATGCTCGGTCCATCCGCTGAATCGCCATATTAAAATTGCCGGCGGAGGCGGTGAGTTTCACTAGCAAAGAATCGTAAAATGGAGTGATGACAGCGCCGGTGTCTCCCATGGCGCCGTCCAGGCGAATTCCGAAGCCAGCAGAGCTTCGATAATTCAGGATCTTGCCATAATCCGGCGCGAAATTCTTTTCCGGATCCTCCGTTGTTACCCGGCATTGAATGGCGCAACCATTGCGTGGGATCAAATCCTGCTGAGGAATCAGCACCTCATCGTCATGAAGTGAATGGCCTTGGGCGATTAAAATCTGAGAACGAACAATATCAATCCCGGTGATGATTTCGGTGACTGTATGTTCCACCTGAATCCTGGGGTTCATTTCAATAAAGAACCATTCATCAGTATCCAGATCGTAGAGAAACTCCACAGTGCCCGCGTTGTCATACTGGATGGATTTCGCGATACGCACAGCGGCATCACACAAATCCTTTCGGGTATCGTCCGGTAATCCGACCGATGGAGCGATTTCCACAACCTTTTGGTGACGGCGTTGCACTGAACAATCCCGCTCATGCAAATGGACCACATTTCCGTGTTGATCTCCCAGGATCTGGACTTCCAGGTGCTTGGCCCGAGGGATGTATCGCTCCAGGAACACAGCCGGATTGCCGAAAGCCCGCTGCGCCTCTCCCTGCGCCTCTTCCAGCAGATGAATCAAATCTTTCTCTTCTTTGACCACCCGCATCCCTCGTCCTCCGCCGCCGAACGCCGCCTTGATAATCAATGGAAACCCGATACGTCTTCCCTCTGAAATAGCAGTTTCTTTGTCGCTGATTGGATCCGGCGTGCCTGGAAGTGTTGGAACATTCGCCAGATCCGCGATTTTGCGGGCTTCGACCTTATCACCCATTTTCTCAAGCAACTCGGGGCGCGGTCCAACAAAAGTAATGCCGGCCTCCTGAAGAGCCCGTGCGAAGTTGGCGTTTTCAGATAGAAATCCATAACCTGGATGAGCGATCGTGACTCCCTTTTCTTTCGCCAATTCTACGATGCCTGGAATATCCAGATAGGCTGCTACCGGGCCTTGGCCCTCACCCACCAGATAAGCTTCGTCTGCTTTAAATCGATGGACTCCAAATCGGTCTTCAGTTGCGTATACAGCAACAGTTCTAAATCCCAATTCCGTTGCGCTGCGAAAAACCCGCACCGCAATCTCACTTCGGTTTGCTACCAGCAATTTGTTCATATTCCCTGTAACCCAGCGCCCACACGGCTGTTTCAATTTAAATCAGGGCGAATGGATTCAATGAGTAAACGAGAAACCTCAAGGAATTGCGAGTGAAAACCGGACAGAACATTCTCCATCGCGGTTTACAACCATTTGAATCCGAATGAAATTTGCTTCAAACGCCAGAAATGCTCACTCAAGTCCCGGAAAACCCTGATTTAAAACACTGGCAATCTGGCGCTATTGGATCTCAAAGTGGATCGTAAGGGACAGAGCGAATCATTTCTTCAAAAGGAGTGTCTCCATTTTTTACCCTTTGCAAACCAGATTCCCAAAGAGTTCTCATTCCGTTTTGCACGGCGATTTCCTGAAGTTTTCTGGATGGCATCTTTTTCACAATCGCTTCTCTCATCGGTTCTGAAGTTTCGAGAAGTTCCGTGACAGAAATCTGACCTTCGAATCCCGTCATAGCGCAATGTTCGCATCCATCTCCGGCACGAAATGAAGCTTCTTCCTGAAATGATTCTGTAGTTAAAGACAACAAGCTGGAATCTGCCTGATAAGGTTGAGCGCAATACACGCAGTTTTTTCTAATCAACCGCAATCCCATGATGCCAATCACACTCGAAGCTAATAGAAACGGCTCGATGTTCATATTGATCATTCGAGCAAAAACGCCAGCGGTGCTTCCACTGTGAATCGTGCTGATGACAAGGTGCCCTGTCAATCCGGCTTGAACTGCGATCGAAGCTGTTTCCGGATCTCTGATTTCGCCTACCATGATGACCTGAGGGTCCTGACGCATCAATGATCTTAATGCAATGGGGTAGGTAAATTCTTTTGCAGAGTTGATTTGCGCCTGGCTGACCATTGGCAACTTATACTCAACCGGATCTTCCACAGCGCTGATGCTGTATTTGGATCCGTAAAGATTTCCGAGATAAGTCATGGCGGCATAAATGGCCGTAGTCTTGCCGCATCCAGTTGGTCCCGTTAGCAGGATCATCCCACTCGGGCGTGTTAGAAGCCGTTGGAATGAATCCAGTGTATCTGGTTCAAAACCAAGGTCTTCCAACTGAAAGCTTCGTCTATTGGGGTCGAAAATGCGGATAACGATTTTTTCACCTTTGACATCGGATCCGAATTCACCGCCACAAAGCACTGGGAAAAATGACATACGCAACTCCACGCCGCCCATTTCTTGACCGACCTGTGCGTGGCCTTCCTGTGGTCGGTCGGTTTCGTAGCTGACCAGATTAGCCATTACCTTGAGGCGCCCACTTAGCTTTTCCATATAATCCAATGGGAAACTCACTAGTTCCTGGAGAAGACCATTCAGTCGCAGACGGACCAGGATGGAGCTGTTCCATGGCTCAATGTGAATATCACTGGCATTCATTCGGTAGGCATCAAGCAATAATTTATCTACCAAATGGCCGATCTCGACTGCCTCAGGGTTGGGTAATGAATCAAGGTAATGCTGAGCTTCACTCATGAGATTTTCTTAAGAATTTTGAAGAACTGTCCAAGGCTGCCTGATTCAGGTCCAGATGACTATTCAAAAATCATTGCTAATAATAAAATCTTAATTTAGTCACTGGCGCCCTTCATGCTTTTATTTTTTCTATGGGTAATAAATGGTCCATTCTAAATCATCGGACGACCCTATCAATTAAAACTATTCATTTGATTTACTATGAGACATCTCAGTTCGGCGCTAGTTTTTTTGGCAGGCTTGGCCTATGCCATTGACGCTTCAGACTGGACCCGAGGCGCAGCAATTCTGTGTGGTCTCACACTTTCATTGACGATCCTGGGGGAAAAAGAAGCGACAGAGTAAACATAACAATTTTCTTTTGATGTGATCCTGGACTCAAGCCTTGAATTTGGCTTGGATTCAGGAATGGGTTCTTTCATCTTCCTTGCATGGTATATGCTCTCGTCGTGGCTGCCGGATCCGGCACGCGCATGCGTGCCATGGGTAACAAGCTCTTTTTACCTCTGGCAGGAAAGCCCCTGATCTGTCGATCCTGGGAAGCGTTGGATTCTTCTGAAATTGTAGATCGAATCATAATCGTCACCAAAGCGGAACTTTTTGAGGATTTTCAGGAACTGAATACCCGGTATTCCTACAAGACTCATCTTGAATTGGTTGTCGGAGGAGCGGAGCGTCAGGATTCGGTCTGGAACGGTCTGCAGTTTATTGGATCCGAGAATGCGGAAGATGTGGTATTGATTCATGATGGGGCTCGCCCGTTTCTTTCGAATGCATTCATTGAATTGATGGTGCGGTCTGCCCGGCTTCATGGAGCAGCTGTAGCTGCCAGTCCGGTCATTGATACCATTAAATCATCTCAAAACGGTGAAGTGATTCACCAACACCTCGATCGATCAAAACTCTGGGCAGTTCAAACGCCTCAAGCCTTTCGATCAGGAATCATCAAAAAAGCAATTCAAGCTGCCCGAGACCAAGGACTCACTCTCACTGATGACACTGCTGCCTGCGATTTGATTCAGCAGCCGGTGCATCTGACCCCATGGACCGAGCCTAATCCCAAGATTACTCTCCCGTCAGACTTGCCATATTTTGAGTATTTGGCATCCCGTTCTGCCACATCATGAATAAACAATTGAAACCTCAATTATTGTTTACCTGCGAACACGGAGGGAACCAGATTCCTCCAGAATATCGGTATCTTTTTGAAAGCCCTGAAGCCAGGTTAGTTTTGGAAACTCACCGTGGGTGGGATCCTGGTACATTGGAATTTGGCAGGAGTTGCCATGAGAGCTTTGGGACTCCACTTTATCACTCCGAGACGACGCGGCGGTTGGTAGATTTAAATCGTGCTTTAACTCGAAGAACCCTTTTTTCTGAATTCACCAGAGAATTGCCTCATTCAGAAAAAGAAAAGATCTTATCTGAGTACTATTTTCCGCACAGGAATCAAATTTCTGCCCAGGTCGGAGAATGGCTGGAAGCGGGAGAATCAATTATTCATATCGCTTGTCATAGTTTTACGCCTGAACTTCATGGTCGGGTCCGAAACACTGAAATCGGACTCTTGTATGATCCTTCGTGGACCTCTGAAGCAAAGCTCTGTCGATTCTGGAAAACATTGATTCAGGAAAGGGATCCAAATCTGAGGGTCCGGTTCAACTACCCATATTTGGGGAAAAATGATGGACTCACAACCCACTTGCGAAGAATGTATCGCAATCAGTCCTACGTTGGAATTGAGTTGGAAATAAACCAGAAGTTTCCGCTAGCAGATGACCTTGCTGAATGGAAGTCATTGCAGCGCAAGCTTATAGACTCACTGAAAATTGCTTCCTCTAAGCCGATATTTTTGAAAAATGAACCTAACTTGCTTCCTGAACCACAAAGAGGTTAAATATTTTCTTAAAAGAAACACTTATCTGGTTGAGGAAGATTGACATTGCATTAGAATAATTAAAACAAGGTTTTGAGTCCCGGTTTTTGATAACCAGAGCTAATGAGTAGAGTAAGCAAAATAAAAACCCTATTTTTATTCACCTTTGCTATTGCAATCAGAAAAGCACTTCGCTTACATAGGGCGCGAAATTCAGGGCGGTGTTCCGCGCTCCTGGCTATGAACATTGCTCGAATCCTTCATATAAGGCATGTCTGACATTTTCCCAAAGTGGACCAATCGACTTCCCCTGATGGCGCTGATCGGGGGAGCTATCCTAGGCGTTACAGCGGTGGCGGGTTCCTGGTATTATCTGACTCCGGAGTATTCCCGGGTAGGATATCAACCAACCCAGCCTGTACCTTTTTCCCATGCGATTCACGCTGGGCAACTTGGTTTGGATTGCCGGTACTGCCATTCGGCAGTTGACCAGGCAGCTCATTCCAATGTGCCTCCGACGTCAACTTGTATGAATTGTCATATACAAGTTAAGTCGACGAGTCCTAAGCTTGAAGTCGTTAAAGAGAGTTATGAATCCGGGAAGCCCATACCATGGGTGAGAATTCACCAGACACCCGATTACGTATACTTCAACCACAGTGTCCATGTGAATCGTGGAATCAGTTGTGTTGAGTGTCACGGACGAATCGACCAGATGGAAGAAGTTTACCATGCGAAATCATTCAGCATGTCCTTTTGTCTGGAATGTCATCGAAACCCGGAGAAATACATTCGCCCAGTGGATCAGGTTTACAACCTTGGTTGGGAGCCCGAAATTGCTGTCGACTCCGAACTGGACGGATCAGCATTTATTGACGCGCTAAAACAAGAACAAATTTCCAAAGGTAAAGAGCTGGTTGAACACTGGGACGTGAATCCCCCAACTTCCTGTTCCGCTTGTCATCGATGAAAAATAGCGATTTGAACCCCATGCCCAAGCCATCCAACAACTCATCTCAATCCGGGCCGACTTATTGGAGAAGTTTGGACCAGTTGGCCGATACCCCTGAATTTCAGGAATGGGCTCAGCGTGAGTTTCCTGCAGGCGCCAGCGAAATGAACGATCCGTTCACTCGCCGTCGCTTTGTGCAGCTGATGTCCGCATCTTTTCTGTTGGCCGGCTTCGGCCTAACAGGATGTCGTCGTCCTGAGTCCAGGATCTTGCCTTTCTCCAAACATCCTGAAGATTATATCCATGGCGAACCGGATTATTACGCCACTTCCATTCCTGGCAAAACAGGATCCACTCCCGTTTTGGTGAAATCTGTAGACGGGCGCCCTGTCAAAATTGAAGTGAATCCGGACCACCCGGCCGGGATTTCAGGCACAGATGCCTTTGGACAGTCTTCTATACTCGATTTATATGATCCAGACAGGGCATTCCGTTTCACCTCCAAAGGAGCTGGCACGGATCGCGCTACTGTAATGGATAAGCTATCTGCGGCATCAAAGAAATTTAATGCCAACCAAGGATCTGGATTATTCATCTTGATGGAATCATCAGCTGCTCCAACGCGTGACAGACTGGTGAAATCCATACAAAGCAAGATGCCCAAAGCAAAAATCTGCGTTTTCGATGCAGTTGACACAGGTTCAAGCGCTCAGGGCGCGGAGATTGCTTTTGGATCTCGACTGGCTGCAAACTATCACCTTCAATCAGCAAGAGTTATTGTTTCACTGGACAATGATTTTCTTGGTATGGAGGAGGATGCTCCTCGCATGATTCGAGGTTTTGCGAAAAGCAAGAAAGCAGCTTCTCCGGATGATCCGGTCAGTCGCCTTTATCAGGTTGAATCAGTCTTTTCATTAACAGGAGCGAATGCTGATCACCGGCTGCGTGCAGCGTCATCGGGAGTCATTCAGGTAGCAATCGATCTTGCTGAAAAGATTTTAGCGGCAAAGTCCGGCGCTGGAGTTACTGGATTAGCGTCTGCGTTATCAAGAGTTAAAGCTGCTCATTCGGGTAAAGATGGGCTATGGAAGTCCTCATCAGAATGGGTGTCTGCTTGTGCGGAAGACATTCTCTCTCGCGAGGCCGGTGAAGTTGTGTTGATGGCGGGGTCCCGTCAACCCGCCGAAGTCCACGCATTGGTCCATGCTTTAAATCATCTCCTTGGCGCTGATAAAGGCTTGGTGACCTATAGATCTGTTGAAAATCTCGCGAATCAAAGTATTTCCGAGCTGGTTTCTGATTTGAACCATGGTTCAGTTGATACCTTAGTGATTCTTGGTGGGAATCCAGCTTACAATGTTGCCGCTGATCTTGAATGGTCAAAGGCGCAATCGAAAGCAGGTACTTCAATTCGTTTGGGCTATTATCCTGACGAAACTACCAAAATTTCAACTTGGGGAATTCCCCAGGCTCACTACCTCGAAAGTTGGAGTGATACCACCACAGCAGATGGCGTTTGGACTCCAGTTCAGCCGCTGATCGAACCTCTGCTTGGAGGAGTGACTGAAATCGAAGTACTTGCGCGATTGATAGGGAGTTCGGAGACCGATCCTTATACATTGGTTAAGGAAACATTTTCGTCAGCCACAGGTGAGCTTGAGATTGAGGAAAGTTGGAAAAAAGCTTTGCACGATGGATATCTGGAAGGATCTGCTTCTGCGGTAGAAACTGAATTGCAACCTGATTTCAAAGCCGTTGCCAACGCTGTTGAATCTGCGGATTTCCCGACAAATCCATTGTCATCGGACAATCTTGAGGTGGTGTTCGCCCGAGATTACAGCGTGGATGATGGACGGTACAACAATAACGGTTGGCTGCAGGAATGTCCTGATCCGATCAGTAAGGTGACCTGGGACAACGTTGTTTCTGTCAGTCCGAGACTTTCCCGCGAGCTGAATCTGAAAAACGAACAGGTTGTTGAAATCACAGTCGGAGGTTCTACCGTTAGTGGTCCCGTTTGGATTCAACCCGGTCTTGCAGATTTCAGTATAGTTCTTCCGCTGGGGTATGGTAGAGAATTGACTGGTCGAGTGGGTGAAGGAACTGGCTACAATGCCTACACCGTTCGCCCTTCCAAGTCTCCAAATTTTGCCGTTGGCGCGAAGCTGAAAGCAACCCGTCAAACATACGAACTGGCCACAACCCAGGAACACGGCAGTATGGAAGAGGGCGGAAGTTTCATGCAGGGCCGCGCAATCATTCGAGAAGCTAACCTGGATCAATATCAAGAACATCCAGATTTCGCGTCCAGGATGGGCATGGAGGCTCATGCCAAAAATGAAGGTTCACTGTATGAGAACCCTCTGGATAATCCTAAATATCGCGGATTGCATCAGTGGGGAATGGTGATCGATCTCCAAAGTTGCATTGGGTGTACTGCATGTATGGTCGCTTGCCAGAGTGAAAATAACATTCCGATTGTTGGAAAAGCTCAAGTGCGTCGTGGTCGTGAAATGCATTGGATCAGAAACGATCGTTATTACACGGGAGATATTGAAGATCCTCAGGTCGCCAATCAGCCCGTTGCCTGTCAGCATTGTGAAACAGCCCCTTGTGAAAGTGTTTGTCCTGTAAACGCAACTGTTCACGATGAAGAAGGTTTAAACGTCATGGCTTACAACCGGTGTGTTGGTACCCGGTATTGCTCGAACAACTGTCCTTACAAAGTTCGTCGATTTAACTTTTTCGATTACAATCAGCGCCCATTGGATAAACTCTATTGGGGTCCGCTGGCGGAGAAGGGAATGCCGGATCTGTTGCAGATGGTGAAGAATCCTGACGTTACCGTGCGTATGCGCGGGGTCATGGAAAAATGCACTTATTGTGTTCAGCGCATTGAGCAGGCGAAAATCAAGCAAAAGTCGATTGCTAAAGATTCGGACAATATTCGGGTACCGGACGGTACATTCACTTCTGCATGCGCTCAGGCTTGTCCTGCTGACGCAATTACTTTCGGAGATACTGCTGATCCAGAAAGCGAAGTCTCCAAATTGAAGGAACACCCAAGAAACTACGCATTGCTGGGGTACCTCTTGACAAAGCCGAGGACAACGTATCTCGCAAGTGTTCGTAACATGAATTCGAATATGCCTGGCGCAGCAAAACCCGCCAGCTTCAAAGAATACGAAGAAAAGAATGGAGATCCATTTGCTCATCATGGAGACGATCATTCCGATCATTCGGAAAGCCACTCCGACACTGAGAAGAAAGGAGCGCACTAATGTCTGAAACAGCAAACAATCCTATGTTGTCCCAGGCATTGGCGCAGGCGCCGGAGCCACCCAAAGAACTGGTTCGTGAGCCACTCGTTCTCAATCAGAGAAACGTTGGATGGATCTCTGACCAGGTGGCTGGAATCATCGAAAAGAAAACACCTACCTGGTGGTGGATCGCTCTTGGAGCATCCATTTCGGTGATGTCACTAACTTTCATTATGATCGCGTATTTGGTTGGCACTGGTGTTGGTGTCTGGGGACTCAACCATCCGGTTGCCTGGGGATGGGCGATTGTAAACTTTGTTTTCTGGATTGGTCACGCCGGAACGTTGATTTCTGCGATTCTGTTTTTGTTGAGGCAAAAATGGAGAACTTCAATCAACCGGGCAGCCGAGGCTATGACACTTTTTGCGGTGGCTTGTGCCGGTATTTTTCCTCTCATTCACGTGGGTAGGATCTGGTTTGCTTGGTGGTTATTCCCAATTCCAAACGCAAACGGTATTTGGCCTCAATTCAGGTCCCCTCTCCTTTGGGACGTGTTTGCGGTATCCACTTATGGTACTGTCTCGCTTTTGTTTTGGTACACAGGATTGATCCCTGATTTGGCCACCATGAGAGATCGCGCTAAAGATAAATTACGCAAATTCCTATATGGATTATTTGCGCTGGGATGGACTGGTTCTAACCGACACTGGAGCAATTACGAAAAAGCCTATCTGCTGTTAGCTGGTCTTTCCACACCTTTGGTTTTGTCGGTGCACAGTATCGTTTCCTTTGACTTTGCTGTGTCCCAACTACCAGGATGGCACACAACGATTTTTCCTCCGTACTTTGTCGCTGGAGCTATTTTCTCTGGATTCGGAATGGTTCTGACCCTGTTGGTTCCTTTGAGAACTATTTGCAATCTGGAGGATTTGATTACCAAAAGGCACATTGAATTGATGTGCATGGTTTTGCTGGCAACCGGTTCGATTGTTGGCTACGCCTACATGATGGAATTCTTCATTGCCTGGTATGGTGGAAACCCATACGAAAGATATGCTTTTATCAACCGGGCATTTGGACCTTATTGGTGGTCATATTGGATCATGATCACCTGCAACGTCATTACACCGCATTTATTCTGGTCCAAAACCATTCGTAGCAACATGATCGTTGTATTTATGTTGTCGATCGTTGTTAACATTGGAATGTGGTTTGAGCGATTTGTGATTGTGGTGACTTCATTACACCGGGACTTTTTACCTGCAAACTGGGGATATTATTCTCCAACGATTGTTGACGTGCTGACATTTGTTGGAACATTTGGATTGTTTTTCACATTGTTCCTGTTGTTCATGAGATTCTTACCAATGATTGCCATTTCTGAAGTTAAGGCGATTACACCTCAAGCTGACCCGCACCATCCATTGGGTGGCGCCAAGGAAGGAGGACATCACTAATGGAATCTGAAAGTCAAAAAGCGTATGGTCTGGTGGCAGAATTTGACACCCCTGCTGACATTATGGAAGCCGCCAGACAGGTCAGAAATCTTGGTTTCACCAAATGGGATGTTCACACTCCATATCCAATTCACGGAATGGATCAGGCTATGGGAATGAATAATTCCAAAGTAGGCTGGTTTACATTCCTGGGCGGAATAACTGGATTCACAACTGGATATTTAATGATTTGGTTTATGAATGCATTTGATTATCCGTTGATTGTTGGGGGTAAGCCTATGTTTAGTCCTTACTTTGCATTCCCAGTTGGATACGAATTGACCATTTTGCTTGGAGCTTTTGGTACTCTGTTCGGAATGTTCTTTTTAAACAAACTTCCTCGTTTGCACCATCCACTGTTGAAAAACAGGAATTTTGCAAAGGTAACTCACGACAAATATTTTTTAGTTGTTGAAGTTGAGGACCCTAAATTTGACGAGTCTCAGATTCGAGAACTCTTAACTGATAACGGCAGCACGAACATTGAATTGGTAGAGGAATAAAAAGATGCGTTATTTTCTTACAATTTACGTACTGGTTGTCGTTGCTGTAGTTTCGATTGCCGGATTTCGTGGAGATAAATCCAGGAAGACTCCAATAGAGATTTTTCCTGACATGGATCGCCAGCCAAAGTTACATCCGCAAAGTCACAATCAGTTTTTCGAAGATGGATTGGCCTCTCGTAAGCCAGTGCAAGGGTCAGTTGCTCGCGAATCTAATTTTTCATCAGATACGTACAGCTCTGGGAAAGACGGCGAGAATTTTGTCAACGCCATGCCGTTAGAACCATCTCAAAAGATGCTTGAACGAGGTAAACAGTGCTACACTATTTATTGTGCGCCTTGCCATGGAGCGGTGGGTGATGGAAAAGGAATTACTACCCAATATGGGATGGTAGCTGTTGCAAATTTCCATGATAAAAGACTACTGGATATGCCTGATGGACAGATATTCCATACCATTGGATACGGGAAGGGTCTGATGCTGGGATACTCGGCTCAAATTTCTGTGGAAGATAGATGGGCAATCGTCGCTTATATCAGAGCGCTGCAGACGGCTCGTCTTGGATTTCCTGAGGACCTGAGTGAAGCTGATTTAAAACAGTTTCCAGGATTTAAACCACAACTTTCCGAAGAAGTAGAAAGTGATGAAGAGACGTCAAAGTTTGATCCGTTCGATGATGACGCAGGAGAATCGGATCCTTTTGGATCCGACAGCGCAGATGATTTCGGCGCTTTTGAAGAATTTTAAATTTAAAATTGGATCATCCATCCGATAAGCCCCATGAGTTCATCAACTGGTAACGAAAACCAACCCGCCCACGTCAGTCTCTGGCCAGGGCAAAAAGAATTGCTGAAATATCTAACACTCATCGCCGCTGTGCTAGCGCTGGTCAGTGTGAATATCAAGCTAGACGGCAATAATGATTTTGGCGCTCAGTTAGCATTTTCTTTATTGCTGGCGCTGATGTTCTTTTTGAGTATCTGCCTTGGATCATTATTTCTTACTTTGATTCATCATTTATTCGACTCTACCTGGTCCGCGCCACTTCGAAGAGTTTACGAAAATATAGCAACATTGATTCCGTGGTTGGCCATTCCATTTGGTTTTCTCTGTTTATTTGGAGATCAATTGTATGGATGGATGGCGATGGAATCTGCGGGAAATCCCGACCATGCCCTGCATGCCAAACATGCTTATCTGAACAAGCCGTTTTTCTATATTCGAGCAATCATATATTTCAGCGTTTGGACATGGTTGGCAAACAAGCTGCGCTACTGGTCAATCCGCCAGGATGAAGAGGGTACCGCAGAGTGTGCTTTCAAAATGAGAAAATTTGCCTATATGGGCGTGTTCCTTTTTGCATTCACATTAACTCTGGCTGCAATTGACTGGGTTAAATCGTTAGAGCACGCCTGGTTTTCTACGATGTACGGAGTTTATTATTTTGCTGGCAGTGTATGGACTACTCTGGCGACTTTGTACGCTCTGTTTCTCGTGCTTTCCAAAAAAGGTGGACCACTGGAAGGTATTGTAGGAAAGCGTCAGTTTTTTGACCTGGGTGTTTTGTTATTTGCTTTCACAGTTTTTTACGCATACATCCATTTTTCTCAGTACTTCCTGATTTGGAATGCAAATATTCCTGAGGAAACTTATTACTATGTAATCCGGGAGAATGGGTCTTGGTGGGATATTAGTATGTTGATCATTTTTGGTCATTTCTTTATTCCATTTTTAACGCTACTGAGAATAGACGCCAAACTCTCTCCCGCTATCGTTGTCCCAATCGCTGCATGGGCTTGGTTGATGCATTATATCGATCTCTCATTCAACATCATGCCGGTCCTTCATCCAGAAGGATTTCATTGGAGTTATGTCTGGGTAGATATTTCATGTATGGTTGCTATTGGTGGCTTACTGGCATTGAAGTTTATTAAGAAAATGGACTCGGCTGCGCCTTATCCAGTTAAGGATCCACGATTGAAGGAAGCTTTGGAAGAGCAGGCGATTGAACGCGAAGCTTCTGAAGATGCGGAAATGGCTAAAAACGGTTTGCAATCCTAACCTGTTGATCTGGTCTGCAATTACCATTAGATCAAGAAAATCATGAAAAGAACTTCTCTAGTGATTAACGCTACAGCGATTGTGGGAGCTTTATTATCCATGGTTGTGCTGGTCGGCATTACATCAAGAATGGTTGAACCCGATTCTCAACCCTCCGACCCAAAGGCGGCAGAACGAGCTGAAAAGCTTGCTGCATTAAAAGAGTCTGACGAAACACAACTGAATCAGCTGGCAACTTTAGATGAAAAAAACCAGGTTGTTCAGCTGCCTATCGATATGGCCATAGATGTCATGTTGAAAGAATGGGAGGATCCAACCAGAGGCCGTCAGTGGCTGCTAGCTCGTTACGAACGAATGAAGGGCGATATTTCTTCAATGCAGACGCTATATAGCGGCGGCGAAATTGCTGTAGATGAAACCTCAACCGAAGATGTATCCTCGGATGAGGTTGTAGATTTCTTTGGTGGATCCGACGTTGATTCAAGTGACACAACTTCCTTTGATGATTTAGAATCTTTCGATTCTTTTGATTCGGGCTCTTCTGCAGATGAGTCGGTCGATTTCGAAGGCGATGTTGATGATGCTTTCGGTGATTTTTGAGTTGAAACTACACTTGTTGGTAGAATCACAATTTTAATTTGTAACTAATCCAATTACGCGCATTATTCGTGGAAGCTGATCTCAATCAAAAGGACAATCAAACATCAGCAGGAGTGGACGCTTCCTCCAACAGGAGTTGGGCGCTATATCTTTTGCTTAGTGGCGCAGCATGGATCTGTATCGGAGGTCTGCTGGCTTTGTTATCCAATATCAAGCTGGTGCATCCGGAATTTCTTTCAACCTGTCCCTGGTTGACTTATGGAAAGACGGAGCCTGCTTCTCAATTAGCATTAATGTACGGAGGGATATCGCAATTTCTCATCGCTGGACTACTCTTTGCTATTTCAAGGTTAACAGGTCAGCGTGAGAGCCATTCTATCAGTGGATTGTTCGGAGCTATTTTCTGGAACATCGGTGTGACTCTGGGAGTAGTTGGTGTCTTCATTGGCCATTCAACCGGTTATGCAGGTATGGAAGCTCCACGTTACTGCAGTTCGATTTTATTTATTGCCTTTCTTGTCATGGGGGCAGCAGCATTGCTTCCGATTTGGTCGACAAAGCAGGAACGTTTATATGCAACCATTTGGTATTCATTGGCGGGCGTGCTTGGATTTGTATGGGTATTTTTTGGTGGATACTATGTTTTATCGTGGGTCCAACCACATGGCGTTTTAGGGTCCATAGTAGCCAATTGGAGTTCTACTAACATTCTTCACCTTTGGATCGTTGGGACTTCCATCGGGTTGCTGTACTATATCTCGCCGAAGCTGACAGGAATCTCTCCCAAAAGCTCATCACTGGCTGCTTTGGCTTTCTGGACATTTGTGATTTTAGGAAGTGGAGCTGGGCTCACCGAACTCAGGGGTGGGCCGTTTCCGCAATGGTTGATAACTTTAGGAGTGGTGTTCAAGGCATTGCTGGTAGTTCCATTGATATTTCTGTCGCTTTCTTTGAAGGATAGTTTTTGCGGAGGAAAAGTGAACCCTGAGGGACGAGTTCCATACACTTTTGCTTTGATTTCTCTGGTTAGTTTCATGATCTGGATGCTTTGCTCATGGATTATTTCATGCGAATACTTTGCTAAATACCTGACACTCACCTGGTATCAGCAAGGGTTAAATCAGCTTGCTCTCTTTGGTGTCGCTGGAGGAGCATCTTTAGCAGTTACTTTTTTCGCTCTTCCCAGATATCTTGGAAGAAAGTTCTGTTGTGAAAGTTTTCATTGGTTTGCAGCTATTAGCTATACCGGAGCAACTTGCCTGCTGGTTTTTCCTC
>JAUIHU010000698.1 GCA_030432175.1 Verrucomicrobiia bacterium
CCCAACAACAGGTTGGGACTCGCACAATGGCTCGTCGATAAAAGAAATCCTCTGACTGCCCGGGTAACCGTAAACCGTTTTTGGTCAAGGATCTTTGGCGAAGGAATTGTTTCCACGGAAGAAGATTTTGGATCTCAAGGGGAATTACCTACTCATCCTCAAGCCTTGGATTGGATGGCTGTAGAATTCATGGAATCCGGCTGGGATGTGAAAGAGTTGATGAAATTGATAGTTACATCAGCTACTTACAGGCAGTCATCCAAGGTGACCGAAGAACATCTGGCGGTTGATCCGGACAACCGGTTTTATTCGCGCGCTCCAAGATTTCGATTGCCAGCAGAAGCGTTGCGAGATCAGGCGTTGCACTTGGCAGGATTGTTGACTCCTAAAATGTACGGCCCTTCCGTATTTCCTCCTCAACCGCCGAACATGTGGCAAGCTGCTTTCAATGGACAGCGCAACTGGGCAACCGACACGGATGAAGATCGCTTTCGTCGAGGAGTTTATGTCTTTCTTCGGAGAACCGTGCCATACCCTGGGCTGGCTACTTTTGATGCTCCAAGTCGTGAAGTCTGTTCCCTCCGGCGTGTGCGCACCAACACTCCTTTGCAGGCGTTTGTCACACTGAATGATCCGGGATTTTTTGAAGCGGCCCAGGGTTTGGCAAAGCGTGTAGTTCGAGAGACTGAAGGATCTTTGGAAGATCGGATTGCTGCTGCTTATTCCTGGGTGATGGGTGTTCGAGCAAATGCCGAACAAATTCGGACTTTGACTGATTTGTACAACACTGAATTGGATTGGTATGTCAACCACCCGGAAGCGGCGCAGACACTCATCGACAATTCTCTGACCGGTCCAGTCCCGGAAAGTTGTTCTGAAGCTGAGTTGGCTGCCTGGACTGTCGTGACCAATGTATTGTTAAACCTGGACCGATTTTTCATGAAAGGGTGAGTCGGCCTTGTACTGAGATTATATTTTTTGAGTCCCAACGAATTCCACCGAACTGAAATATGAATCCTAAATTTCCATTTGCGCTGGCTCAAACCCGAAGACAGTTCCTCCAAAAGTGCCAGTTGGGTCTGGGAGCCCTGGCTCTGCGTGGACTGATGGGGGATCAAGCGACTCAAACAGAAGCTGCTCCGGTCCCAAAGTTTGCCCCGAAAGCCAAACGAGTCATTTATTTGCACATGGCGGGATCTCCCCCACAGCAGGATTTGTTTGATTACAAACCCCGGCTGAATGAGTTGAATGGCGAACTTTGCCCTAAAGAATTTTTTGAAAACAAGCGGCTGGCATTCATCAAGGGGCATCCCACATTGCTCGGCTCACCGCATGAATTTCAACAGCACGGACAATCCGGCGCCTGGGTCAGTGAGTTAATGCCCAACTTCGCAGAAGTGGTCGATGAAGTAGCTTTCGTGCATTCAATGTCAACGGACCAGTTTAATCACGCGCCGGCACAGTTGTATCTTTACACCGGATCACCCAGATTTGGTAACGCTTCGATGGGATCCTGGATTACTTACGGTTTGGGATCTGAAACATCGGATCTACCTTCTTTTGTAGTGATGGTTTCTGGTGGCACCGATCCTTCTGGAGGGAAGAGTTTGTGGGGTAATGGATTTTTGCCCAGTGTGCATCAGGGTGTGCAGTGCCGGTCCGTGGGAGATCCGATTCTGTTCATGAATAATCCGGACGGCATGACGCGAGAGACAAGACGTAGAAGTCTGGATGCATTGAATCGTTTGAATCAGCTGGAAGCCCAAAGTTATGGCGATCCAGAGACATTAACACGCATCAGTCAATATGAACTAGCCTATCGGATGCAAATCACGGCGCCCGAGGTGATGGACATCAGTCACGAAAGTCAGTCCACTCTAGAAATGTACGGAGCGCAACCTGGACAGGGATCTTTCGCCAACAACTGCCTGCTTGCCAGGAGATTGGTTGAACAAGGCGTTCGATACGTGCAGTTATTTGATTGGGGTTGGGACATTCATGGTACTGGAAGCTACGACGATTTGATGACTCAGTTTCCGAAAAAATGCAAAGACGTTGACCGACCTATCGCGGCGTTGATTCGTGATTTAAAGCAACGCGGGATGCTGGAGGACACTCTGATTGTCTGGGGCGGTGAATTTGGGCGGACACCCATGAATGAAGCCAGGAATGGGTCCAAGTTTCTAGGAAGAGACCACCATGGCGGATGCTTCACAATTTGGATGGCGGGTGGGGGAGTCAAACCTGGCTTACATTATGGAAGCACAGATGAGCTAGGATACAGCGTGGTTGAAAATCAAGTTCGTGTTCCAGACCTTCAGGCAACGATTTTGACATTGCTTGGGTTGGATCCTTATCAACTGAGCTATCCTTACCTGGGACTGGATCAGCGACTGATCGGGCCTACGAACGAAGCGAAGGTACACCATGGACTATTTGCGTAGCTGGATAAATATGTGACACCCAAATTCAAGGGGACTGGTGACGAAAATAAGAGGCTGAGCTGACAAGCGCCGGTTTGCTGCTCATGCAAAGCTGAATTGTGGCTTGGCACATAGGTCCAACTCTTGAACTTTATTTTTGATCGGGCTTTTTTAGAGGATCTATTTTGGGTGTCAAAGAATGCTCAAAGCTTCAGCTCACGGAAATTCCTTGATTTTCCATGGGGGGTTTCTTCTTGTAGTTGGATGTCTTTTCCCTCGAATT
>JAUIHU010000699.1 GCA_030432175.1 Verrucomicrobiia bacterium
TCATAGTCGCAACCATCACTCCGGATAAGCTCTTTCCGTCCACAGCCTGTTTGGTGCAGGAAAAGCTGGGAGCAAAAAAAGCTGCTGGTTTTGATTTAGAAGCAGCCTGCTCTGGCTTCATTTTTGCTTTAGAAGTCGGGCAACAGTTTATCATGTCCCGAACTTTCGATACCGTGCTGGTTATCGGAACCGAACGGTTGTCATCTATTGTGGATTGGCAGGACCGTAACACTTGCGTTTTGTTTGGCGACGGAGCTGGAGCGGCTATTTTAAGAAATCAGGAAAACGCCCACGGGTTATTGACCACCTGCATGGGCTCTGATGGTAGCAAGGCCGGACTTTTGGAAATGCCGGGTGGCGGGAGCGCTATTCCGGCAACAGAAGAAACAGTTCGGCAACGCCTGCATTACTTGCGGATGGACGGAAAAGAAACGTTCAAGAACGCAGTCAATGCTATGATGGCTGCATCCAATGAAGCGCTGGAACGTTGTGGGCTGGACCCATCACAAATCAAACTGGTCATTCCGCATCAGGCCAATCAACGGATAATTTCCGCTGTTGGAACTCGCCTGCGTTTGACGGAAGATCAAATTTTCGTGAATGTGGATCGGATGGGGAACACATCAGCTGCATCTGTGGCCATTGCTTTGGATGAAGCCGTGGACTCAGGCAGGATCGAAAAAGGGGACTTGATATTGTTGGTAGCGTTTGGCGCAGGGCTGACCTGGGCGAGCGCGGTAATTGAATGGTAACTAGCTCAAGCCTTTACCCCATTCAAAATCCGGTTAGATTTGAATTAAGATAGAACTCTAATTTGTCGAATCCATGGCAGTTGAATTATTTCATAAAATTCTGAACGCCGCAGTCAAAGGCGGCGCATCGGACATTCACATTAAGGTGAACTCCCCGGTTTTTTTCCGGATTAACGGAGATCTGGTGGAAATTGAATCTCCAATGCCAACATTGGAATGGCTTACCACGGTGATTGAAGCCATCATTCCGCCGCATGTTCACAAACAATTGGACGAAGACCGGGAGGCTGATTTTTCTTACTACAAGGAGGGAATTGGCCGTTTTAGAACCAATATCTTCCAGCAAAGGGGAACTTTCTGTCTCGCAATGAGATATGTGCAGACTGATATTCCCAGCTTTGAAGACTTGGGACTACTGCCTATTTTGAAAAAAATCGCTGAGTCTCCACGTGGTATTGTCTTGCTGGCCGGAACCACCGGATCAGGGAAATCCACAACCCTCGCGGCAATGATCCAGCATATTAATGATACCAAAAAATCTCATATCATTACCCTGGAAGATCCGATTGAATATGTCTTTAAGGACAAAGAGTCGGTGATTGAGCAACGTGAAATCGGGTTGGATTCGGTATCTTTTGAACGCGCATTGAAAAACGTACTCCGCCAGGATCCTGACACCATCATGATTGGGGAGATGCGGGATGCCACAAGTTTTCGCGCTGCAATCAGCGCTGCGGACACAGGGCATTTAGTTTTGAGCACATTGCACACAACGAACTCTTCCCAGTCTGTAGGCCGGATTCTTGACTTTTTCCACCAGAATGAGCGTGAACAGGTGCGTCGCCAACTCTCAGGCACTCTCCAGGCTGTGATTTGCCAACGAATGGTGCAAACAATTGATGGAGGGGTCACTCCCGCTCAGGAAGTGCTGATCAACACTGGAACCGTGCGCAAATTAATTGAAGACAACCGTCTGGACAAACTGTCTGTTGCCATCGAAACAGGCGTGGAAGACGGTATGCAAAACTTCAACCAGGCGCTCTTCAATCTGGTTAAAGCAAATAAAGTCTCAGAAGAAGCAGCTCTGTCCAAGGCAACCAACGCTCAAGCTCTGGAAATGAATTTCAAAGGAATCTTCCTGGACGAAGGAAAACGCATCCTGAGTTAAATTTTACATTTTTGCGTCATTTTTTTCGCCTAAGCTTTTTGAAGATAAAGAGCAATGGGATTCGGCGATTTTGTCCCGAAAAATAATACTGACCCTGTTCAAATACCACAGGCCGTTCCTCAGCAGGGATGGCCTTCTTTTTTATAGCGCCACTCCCACACCGACAGCTTGTGTCTGGTTAGATTTTCAGTTTCAATCAATGTCAGTCCAGAAATGAAAAAACCACCGAATACTCCCACTCTATTCCCGGATTCCGTCATGTTGATTGCCGGGGAAGAAAGCGGGGATCGGCTCGGCGCTGAGTTTACCCGTGCGTGGAAGGAACAGGAAACAGCCCAATCTGACCCTTCCACTGCCATTCATAATTCTACGGAATTTTTTGGAGCCGGCGGACCACAGATGCGTGAAGCCGGGGTGTTACTGGCCGAAGAGCTCACTCAACACGCAGTTGTCGGCCTGGTTGAAGTCCTTAAACACTATCCAACTTTCAAGTCAATTTTCGAGTGGTTACTCGAACTGGCTTTTGAAAAGCAGCCCAAAATCATCATTTTGATTGATTACCCTGGATTCAACCTGAGGTTTGCCCGAACGCTTCGTAAACGCCTCCTGAAAGCACGCGCTCAAGATCCTTCGTTCAATTGGTATCCTAAAATTATCTTCTATGTCTCTCCTCAGCTCTGGGCGTGGAAAGCATCCCGAGCAGTCCAAATGGAAAAAGACCTGGATCTGGTGCTCAGTATTTTCCCGTTCGAAAAGGACTGGTATGCAAAGCGCGCCCCGAAC
>JAUIHU010000700.1 GCA_030432175.1 Verrucomicrobiia bacterium
GAGAATCTGCTGAGACATCAGTAATTACAGGCACATCAAAAGAGTCTGGAGCTATAGGCTCCAGATCCTGATCATATACCTCTACAGAGCCTCCTTGAGTTGGGTGATTGAGTACCAATGCAAAAGTGTTCTCAGTTACATTTTCAACAGCCACCATTTCCAGATCTGTAAAGTAACTATTTTGGATATTCACCTCAGGAAAACTGAATTCGTCCAGACTTGTACCTGATAAAACCATCAGCTTGTTGCCTATCCAGACCATGTCAATCAACTCTTTCTCAATATCTATAAATTTTGCTCGCGTTTCGGCATTATACCCATTCCCTTTACCAAAATAAACATATTGTCCTCCGGGACTAAGAAAAATTGGATTGTGTGATTCAATAGCGTTTGTGATAAAAAATTCCTGTTCCTGAATCTCTCCCTGCTCTGAAAGAGTAGAATAAACAACTCTGTTACTATTCGATTCAACAACTATATAAATCTGACGATTCAATGGGTTCCAGACACCGTAACCAATAGGATAAACTCCCCCCTGACTCACCTCTACGCCAGCATGCGTAAAAACCTGCCACTTTGGATCCAGCAATCCTCCCGTCACAACATATTCATCGCAAACAACAATTCCATGTGGTTTCGAAGCCAGCGCAGCAAAATGTGTTTCCATGTAAACAGAAGATCTGAGATCAACCATGTTGATTACTCCGCTTTCATAAGCAATATATATTCTGTCATAATCCTTTGCAATGACGGTGAAAAGTGGTTTATCCTGTAGCACAAACGGAGTGATCCACTCACGACTACTTGTATTAAATCTGTAAATGATCCCCCTCTCCGAATCAACAATATGAAGAACACCTCTGAGATCTGCAAATACCGTGTCTGAGACTATGTTGTGACCGGGAGGATCAACCGGTTCCGCAAAATTGGGTTCCACAGTTAAATCAATCGAAAGAATCTCGGAATAGTTTGTAAACTGTTCTGAATAGACTCCTTTAATCCGATATTCATATATTGTGCCTGGTTCTATTTGTTCATCTAAAAAAGCAGATTCAGTCCCTGCAACCTCAGCAATCACACTCCATTCACCACCAGGACTCGTCTTTCTCTCCAACACATAGGCGTTCATTCCATCCAACAACTCCCAGCTCAGTCGCACTCTTTGAAATGATTCATTCGCTGCAAATAATTCCGGTCCACGGCCCGTCAATCTGGAGTCTAAACGAATTCTCCTGGCTGTGTTGCGATCATCGTTGGAAGCAGCCTTCTGAAATAGAATGGCTTCATCACCATAAACGAACAATTGTTGCCCTTCGCCTTCTTCATGCAAGAAGATCTCTCCCAAAATTTTATCATAATAAAACAAACCTCTGAGCCCTGTAAAAACCGGTACTCGTCCATCATATAGATCAATACTCGTAAATTGTATACCCTGGAAACCCGAAAGTGGTTGAAACGTTTGTAAATCGAGGACGCTGGCTTGATTGTCTGCAAAAACAACATTCTCGGAACTCCAAATATAGGTTTGCTGCGCACCGTCAACTGACGAAGTGTCATGGTAATCCACTGTTTCGTTGAATGCCCCACTTTGCTGATAACTAACCTTAAACAACCCGGTCTCAGGTTCCAAACGATCGACCCCGGTAAACACATTTTTTGATGCATCCAGATATACAGGTCCCGAAAGCCCTTGAAGCTCCAATCTGTCAATCAACTCTCCAGTATCCCGGTTCAATGAGGCAATGACAAGATCTGATCCTCCAGAAGAATTGATTGCAAACAAAACATTTGAATCAGTATGAATATCATGCACCGTGAAGTTAATTTCCGAATAATCAAATTCGTTTTCGGAGTTAAAATCATAACGCCTTAATATCGACCCATAAGCGATATAATAAAAATCTTCATCAACGTGCAAAGCTCTAGCGCCGGAATCAATCGAAATACTATCCATCCAGATTCCGTTAATGAAGTTGTAAACATCAATCTCATTGGAAGGAACATCCAGAAAGTAGGCCCGATCACCTTGTTTCCTTTTTGAAGCCCATTGGCTCTGCGCTTCAAACTCGTTACCCAGCAGAAAAACTGCAGGAAGGATTAGTAATTGTATCAGCTTGCTCATAATTAAATCCCGATGGATGGATAAGAAAAATGGAATATATAACGAGTTTGAATCGTAAATATTATACTGTCGAATTTGATTACATTACCTTCTCGAACACTCGACCACAACACTTAAATTAAATTGGCTGACTGTGAAGGGCGCGATCCAGGTTGGGCGGCGTCCCGGGAACACTGAATCCAGCTCGGCGAGTGGAGCCTGCATTTGAAGTGGACTGAAACGCAAAATACCGCCAGACTTGATTCGCTCCCTTTCGCTGCATGAAAGAGTTTTCTTCCTGGATTTCCAGAAATTTGAGGTTTTATTATCATGTCTGGAATCGTATTAAATTACCTAATAACTAGAACTTTTATTATTAAAAATGCCAAAAAAATCGCCAGCTGAACCATCTCCCTGGATTTGCAAGAAAGCTCCGGCCTTCAACCTGAAGGACCAAGACGGGAAAAACCATAAATTATCGGACTACAAGGGTAAGTGGGTTGTGCTTTACTGGTACCCAAAGGACTCCACACCTGGCTGTACGAAACAAGCCTGTGGTTTCAGAGACCAATCCGCAGAGTTTGCCAAACTGAATGTCGTT
>JAUIHU010000030.1 GCA_030432175.1 Verrucomicrobiia bacterium
ATTCACAACAACGCTAAACGCAGGAACCGGACAAATCGAATCCCAACGGGATTCCGCAACACAGCCCAGGGTTGCTCACCACGCGCCAACCTTGGGTGCGATTCAGCGAAGGCGCCGTCCTGGGAACGCTGAGCCCCAGCTCGGCGAGTGGAGCCAGCATGTGAATTGGGAGGAATCAGCCAACAGTCCCCCTCTTTGAATCGCACTCATTACCCGTTTTTTCTGTATTGTGGTTTGACAGTATGCTGGAATCCTGGAACTTTGACCTCGCTGCGGATGAAATTCGGCCTCGCGCCGTGAGCGCCAATTGGCTCCTATATCCGTGGCTTTTTCTTTATTCCTTCATGCTTTCTGAAAAAAATAGTCTACATCGTTGGGTGAGCGTTTCCTGTGCATTGAGAGAGGTAGTGAAAATTTGGGTGTCACCAAATTTTGCTATATTATTATAGGTTGTAATCAACTCGGCCCCTTTCGATGCCCCCAGCGCCAACGGCGCGATACATACCAGCCTGGGCTGCCAAGCCCAGGACGGCATTCTCTCCTCAATCAAAAGGGCTGAAGGCCCGACACATTGACAGAATCTTTTCTCCAACAACATTTTCATGTGTCGGACTTTCAGCTTTAAAAAATCATCCTGCCACCCACTTTGATTGCACATAAGTGGCACAAAAAAATCTCATTCAAAACATGGCAAACCGCGTGTTTTTTTCACTTCATTTTGCGGATTCCCTTCAAAAACATCTAAAATCCCATAGTTTTCCGGAAGCCCCATCGACCCAATGCACATAAGCAGCACATAAGAAAAATTATCCTAAGCCCAAAATGGCAAATATCAGGCGGTTTTTTCTATATTTCGAGGTTGGGACGTAAGGTTTTAACAAGCCTGCTTCAATCGTTTCTTTCATCATGTGCGAAGCCATGAAGAGAGAAATCGCATCCTCGGCGAACAACTGCCCATGAAAAAAACGCGACATCGGACAAATTGAATCCCAACGGGATTCTGCAACACAGCCCAGGGTTGCGCGCCACGCGCTACCCTGGGTTTCAGCGCCCCATTGGAACCAACTCTGTAGGAGTTGCGCAGGGAATAGCGTCGACTATATGCGCCACTTCATTATTACCTGCAAGGCAGCATATAAAATCTTTGCCAACGGCAATTGCCTCAAGGAAATTTGTAATGTATGCGCTGTTAACCGGAATCTTGAAATACTTCTATGAATAGGAAGGCGTAAAATCTTATTCTTTAGAATCCGCTTAATCGGTGGTGAAAACTTGGGTATCACCAAATTTTACTCTATACACAAGCTTCTCTAACGGCTTGAAGTAATTTTTCCTTAGCTTGACGTGGCTTGTGAAACCACTCCGTAGACCAAATTCGATGCAACTTCCATCCCCGCTCAAGCAATACCTGTTCTCTAAGCCGATCACGGTCTCTGGCAGCTTTACTCGAATGATACGTAGCACCATCACACTCAATCCCAATGGCAAATAAACTTTTACGTTTTGGATGAACCACTGCAAGATCAATAAAGTAACCAGCAACTCCAACTTGTCGTTCAGTTATAAATCCCTCATGCTTTAGAATTTCATCAACCTGCTTTTCAAAGGGAGAATCATAATCTCTGTTATTATTCAATTCAACTTCAGGTAAAACCCGGTAATCTGCTCCAGACTCGGCGTATTTTAAGAATAAATGAAAATCACGAACGCCTAAATTTTTTCCTTCGAATTGGATCTGATCACTTTTTATCGAACTAAATACTTCCATTCGCCTTTTAGCCCGTGTTATCAGCACGTTAAACCGCCTTTGGCCTCCTATTCGATTCAGTGGACCGAAACGTTGCATCAGCACTCCCCCCCTCATTGTGAGGAGCGTACGTACAAGAAATTATTATAATATCACGTTCGTCTCCCTGGATATTTTCAAGATTCCGAACGAAGAAAGGCTCCGGCAGTGATTCAGACTGCATTTCAATAAGGGCACTATCAAACTCATCGTCATCGTCTCGCATTTTTTGAATAATATCATTAATACAATCTTGTTGGTGTATATTCATAGTTACGACACCTAAAGAAAGCCTTTTACTTTTGGTTTTTTTTGCCTGTTTGATTAAGATTTCTCTTACCCTTTTAACAATTTCTTGTGCTTCTAATATATTTACTACCTTGTTTTTGGTGACCGTTCCATTTACATAATTAATAGAAACACCGATTTCACTAAAGTCTCGTATTGGGCTCGGGAACAGAATTAAGTTATTATCATATGAGAAATTATTAGCGGGAGCAATTAGTGATTCGTGCTGACTTCTGTAATGCCACTTCAAGGACCATGATAACAATGATAAAACGGAGGCATCTAATATACTCTCGGAATCTCCTCCTGAAATTTCACTATCGTCCTGTTCAATATCAGAATATTCATCTGATGATGTAGCAAAAAAATCACTCGGCGGCATTTGCTTCTGATCTCCAACAACTATAACCTGCCGACCCCTGGCTATTATGCCCCAGGCATCCTCAGGCTTCAGCTGTGAAGCTTCATCTATGATAACTAAATCAAAATCAATTTTTCCTGGAGGCAAGAACTGAGCGACAGACAGTGGAGTCATCATCCAACAAGGACAAAGTTCTTGCATTGCGGTACCGGCCCGTTGAACTAATTGCCTGACTGGGAAGTGTCTTCTTTGCTTTCCCATTTCATGTTGAAGCAATGTAAATTGAGTATGATCTGAAACTGTTTTACCTTTGACTCCATTAACAATCTCGTATTTAGATAATTTGAATGCAATTGATTTTTTATTTATTGCGATTTTCCTTCGGTCCTCATTCTTGAAATTTTCTCTAACTAATTCAAAATCAGACGACTTAAATCTTGCCAGCTCTTTGGTTTTCTTCAGAGAACTTTTTGCCACGGTATAATCAAAAATGTAATTCACACTTTTCAAAAGAAAATGCAAATTAACTTTATTTGATTTTCTAACAAATTCCAATAATTCTAATATACATAAATTTAACGCCTCTTTTTCATCGTTCAAACGAGCCGAGTAAGCAGGGGCGCTGTCAACGTTATCTAGAAACAATCTGTTCTTTTCTGAGATTTGCCCAGTTTCCATATTCTCTTTGTCAAACAGTCCAAAAGGCCCATTTCCATAAACTTTTCCTAGTAGAGAAATTTTATTTAGTAATTTTTTAAAAGCACTATCGACGCGATCCAAACTAAAATAAAGATTTAGCAATTTTTCAAAACCTAATGTTATATCACCATTAAAAAACTCATCACAGATATAATCAGGAAAATGATTTATGTTATCTACGAGGTCACAATTCAATTTTAAATTCTGCTCATTGAGAAATTCCAACTTCATCCCATAAAATTCTTCACGAGCGCTTAGTTCTTCTCTAAGTTTTGATACTTCTTCCAATGATTTATAACAATCACGCATAAGCTCAAACTCCATTGAATGGTCTTCGAAGTCCGCCCGCAGCTGCGATTGACAACTCCTCGCCAGAGACAATTGCATGTCGATTCTGTCAAATATATCACGCAACGAAAGATCACCCTCACATCCTGTTACAACAGAATCTTTGAAAATTTCTAAATCTTGAAAACTAGAAAATATTCTTTGACACAAAAATGACAAATCATTAAATAAGTCAAAATATTTTTTGTGGTTTCCGCTTTTTAGAAGTCCTATTATAAACCCACAACTCAACCCCAAATCAAAGCAATGCTGAATCCATTCAATTGCACCTTTAATCGAAACAAAAATTTCTTTATCAAATAATTTTAAACTTCGATTTAAATTTCGTTCGATTTCTACTTTGGCATTTTTTAAATACGCATAACTCTCGTTTATGTCAATCACCTTGGCAGGGCTTAAATCATAAGCTTGATATTGGTTTACACCAGCAACCAATTCATTGATACTTTTTGAACTTATAAAATTTATTCGACTCAATACATCTCTAATTAAAAAATCGGAGATATTTTCATCATTGGTTAGAAAAATTCCAGCAGAGTTCGAAACATCTTTAAATAGTTGATATTTACCAATCAATCCCTTTAAAAAGTCTGGTCTCTTAGACAACAAATCAGCAGCCCATTTATTAATTCCGGACATTTCTAAAACCTTAACAAATTCTAACTGAGACTTAATTATGTTTATTGAATCAAATTTTTCATCAAAAAGAATTTCATCGGAAACCAACGATTTTAATTCCTTAAATTTATCGTTAAACAAATTAACATTACGCAAATCATGCAATAACGATCCAAAGGTTTTATTTGTTTTAAGTGAATATTTTTTGAAAATCTCTTTTATGTTATTTAAATCACTGAGAAGATTATTTATTTTTTGTTCTAAAACCACCAAATCCATATAGACTAAATCTTTCGGAGTTGTGTTTAAAAAATGCCTAACAAGGTCTGAAAACTCATCATTATTAATATATTTTTCTATAGAATTTACCACAGAGCGAAATTCTTCTAACCTATTTTTGGGCTTCATCGACAAATTGGCAGCGTTGTTTATTCCGAACCGATTTCCAACCTTGTTAACACTATTAACCCAGTCGATCCAAAATTTTACTTCAGACCAGTCTATAAGATCGTTCCGTAAAAGATCACCTTTTTTACACTCCTCAATTAATCTTAGAAAGTTGTTATGAATGAGATCTAACCCGCCCAAATCATCCAGTATCCCGAGCAGCTTCTCATCAGAAATATTTGAAAATCTTACTACTTTTCTTAGTTCTGATTTGATTCTGTAATATCCTGGGCTAATCCATCTCAAAATATTTCCAGAAAACCCTCTCAACTCTCTTCTGGTATTAACTACATCAAAATCTTCTGGCAAGTCATCCAGGTAAATCTCAGAAATAAGCTCGCTCCTGACTTTCTCTTTTTCAGAAAAACTTTGCACTGTTTTCTGTAGCAAATTCATCCAATGTTCATCACTTAACTTAAGAACATTCAAACTGTTTGTCAGATTGGGCCTATCCAAAATCTCACTTAATATTCCGTCAAGGTTCCTGTAATCTTTGAAGTTAAACGACTTTACATCAGGATCCTCTGAAAATACCATTATTCGAATTTCTTCTAGCCTTTCTAGTTCTTTTTTCAAATTTGATGCCTGCAGGATAATTATTTCTAAATCAGAAAGATTCGAATTAGCTAGCCTACATGTTTGAAGTAACGAGTCTATTTTTTCTGTATCAGCTACCAGCGACCGCAAACCATTGCCATCAAGCAACAATCCTCGGTTACTCAAAGAAATCTCTTTTACTCCTATACTTTCGTAAAAACTTAACTCATCTACAATTATACTTATCTTATCTATATCTCTTAGAACATCATCAAAACAAGGGAGCACATTAGATTCACAGGCAATTTGAAATGCTTCTAATTTATTTAATGCTTCTAAGTCACCTAATAATTCGATATCTTTTAAACTTAACTCTCCGATTAGTTCTTCATTAATCTCATAATCAAAATTTAGAAAAAAAGTTAATCTTTTGTAATTATCAAAAAACAAATCAACTGATTTTTGAAATTCAAATATTTCACCAAAACTTAAATGCCCAATTTGGTTTTCAATTAGTAAAATTAAGACATCTCTATTGCTTGAAATCTTTTCAAAAAATTGTTCATTTAACAAACTTTTATCCACCATCGAAGCTAACCCATAAAAAGTATTTAAATAAACATCAATTAACTGAAGGGTTTCCTGAATAAAATTTTCATTTTGATTACTTACTATCCAATCTTCAAATTCTTGATATTTTAAATGTTCAAAATCATAAACACACTCATCTAATTTTAACTTTGAAAAATCTTGAACTGCACTAATAGTCATTTCAAATTTGCCCTGTTCACCGAAAACCTCTACAAAACTATGTTTCAAAAGAGGTTCAAATTTTTCGATACTATCAAATAAATTCTGACTATTTTTAAGGAAAGTATTACATTGAGCCAAATGCTTTTCAGATCTGTCAAGATCGCTTTTTAAACCAAAATTATCAATTAGTATCTCTATAGATTTTAGCCCATTAAAAACGACCTCTTTAATTCGTTGTTTATTGTATAACAGCTTACCTTCAAGATTGGTTTCTTTTGTGTTTATTTCTCTAATTTTTAATAAATCCTGAAAAACTTTAACCCGCTCTTCTCCGTTTCTCCATATTCCTTTAACCACTTCAGGAAATATAACCTCACTTTTGTGTTTGGACACTTCGGAGAAATTTTCAAATAGTTTCAAAAGTTCATTAAAATTCAGTTCTTCGATTTCAGATGGAAATTCTTTTATCAAAATAGATAGTATATCCAGCTGACCAGCCAGATCTTTAGAAATTCCTTTTAGGATAGAAGCGTCACTTTCGCTCAAATTCGTCGGAGTCCAATTATCCCATTTACTACTAGAATTCAGATAGTTTTTATACCATCTGTTAACGCAGGATTCACAATCATCCAACCAATCTTCATTAAATTCGATTTTCTCTTTTTTGCCTAAATCAATGATTGTTTTAAAAATATCATCTGACCACAATCCAGACCAATTTCTCGTAACCTCTAATTTGCTCGCATTTGCTTTTGCTAATACTTCTGAAATTGTCCTATCCTCATCGATAGACTTTTCACTGATGTTTTCTACATAGCGATTCAGCTCTGCAGCCAACTCATACACCTTGTTTTTCGTAATAGGCCTATGCTGTTGGCTTGCTCTAAACTTGCTTGTTTTGCCAATATGTTTGTGAACTTCTGATGCCCTTGATTTATCACTAAATAGGGGCAAGCAGAAAGGATCTAGCCCAACATTCTCAAGTCTTTTTTGCACAACTTGTAGAGCAGGTAATTTTTGTGCAGCAAATAGTACTTTTTTTCCAGCGTTTAGTGAAACTGCTATTAAGTTTGTTATTGTTTGGGATTTACCTGATCCTGGCGGACCCTGAATTGTTAACGACTTACCAGCATCGCTTGCCATCAGAACAGAATATTGAGAACTGTCTGCATTTGTGACGATTGGCAAATCATCGGTTGCCTGCATTTCTGCAACCTCGACTTCATCAGGCATACTCCCATAAATCTGCAATGGCTCAGCATTTAAAATTGAACTAACAATCTCATGGTCCGCAGGCGATGATCCCTCAGGCCAATTTTCAGCATCTAAATCCAGCCATAACCTATATTTTGTAAAGTTAAAAAATCCTAAGCAGGCAGTTTTATGTATTTTAAAATCTTTTTCTCGTTTTATGATGTGATCAACCTCACTCAAGTAGTCATTTATATTGTTTCCATTTCCAGTTTCAAATTCAGGAATTCTAATTTGGGAATCTCTAAGCAACTTTTCTATCAAACATGGATTCGACTGAGGTGCGTCGACGTCCATTTGAATGTAAAAAGAATGGTTGCCATTCTTTTTGTTCAGATCTTGGTTTATATGAACATGAATCAAACAAAGTGGAGCAAATGAATTAGTATTTGACCTTTGCTCTACCCATTCGAGAAATCCAAGCGCTAAAAATAATGAGCTATCACCTGTTGAATTGCTCAGAGTGTTTTGTTCGGCCCTAATTTTTACTATTCTTTTCTTTAGAGCCTCTTTTTCGATTCTTGAATATAAATTACCTTTCTTTAATTCCTTGTTAATTTTAATTCTTATATTTTCTGGAATCTTAATCCTTTCTAATCCTAAAATTTCGTTTGATTTTAAATGGTTTTCATAAGTATCTCCATTTATTTCACTTAATATACTTTTTATCTCAATTCTTTTTTCCCTTTCCACAAGCTGATTCCAAACCGACTCGAAATCTCCCTCAACCACAAGGTGCTTTGAGTTTCTTTTTCCATCTTCAAACGCAGGATCTCCAGCACGGAAGTTAAGCAGCCGGTTTCTTCTTGTTAGATCTAAAAGTTTATTGCGTGACGCTTCTAATTTTTCTTTTGTCTTTTTAGATTTGTCCATGGCCGAGAACTTCTGTTTTACTGCTATTTTTTCGTTGGTTTAAATCTTCCCTCCTTAGCCCCTCACTCAAAATCACACGCCTTGAACTTCAATACTCCGCAGTTTTCCTTAACCGCTCTTTGCAATTTGTCGTCAAAGCCTTTTTCTGAGTGTGCCTGGATATCGATTGTTACCGTGATTTCTACTCCTGGTTTCAAAGTGAAGTTTTGGATGACTTCGTCTACTACGGTTGCAAAGTCCAGTTTCGCTTTGATCGGGTTGAGTTGTACTGTTCCGTAAAATTGTTTTCTGTTGGGTGATGGTGTTTCTGAATTGCCCTTAATGACTGGGGAAGTCGACACTGGCGCTGCTCCTCCATTGCTTCCAGAGTTTGGTCTTATGGTGACAATATATTGTTCTGGTTTTTCATTGGTATCCAGTCCTTCGGTATTTCCTGTAGATCTGGAATCCCCAGCGCCTGCGATGGGTGGGGTACTGGCTTGTTTTAGTTGTTCCTGATATTTCTGCGCTGCTTCTGCCTGAATGAGGATTGAGCGCTCGTCCAGTGTGATTTCTGCGCTGCTGACTCCGGGATCGCCGTAGCAAAGTCCCAGTATTTTTTCACCTTCTTGTCCACTGGCATACCCAAAGAAGTCTTGGGATCTTACCCCCTGTGCAACGGTTTCTTTGAAGACGTTTTCGTTGATAAGCCTTGGCAGGTACAGGTAGTGACAGGTGTCTTGAAACACTTTTTGAGCCAACGCCTGCTTGATTTCTGGTTTGAAATACCATTGTTCAAGTATGTTCTTAAGGTGGATCGGTGACCATTGTGTGGTGACCCATTCTTCTTCCACGAGTCGGGTTTCTATTTCTTTAGTTGGATTTTGTGAGTTGGTGGATATGGACACCGTTTCCCATTCGATTTCTGTTTGTGTCGGTTGGAGTTGCGCAGGACAGAGGATCCATTTGTAGGTTTCACGTATGACTTGTTTCAGGTTCTTTTCCGCGCCCTCTGCATTTTTCTGGGCTTGCTTTACTTGAAAGATGTCGAGGTTGATTTTGCCGTCTTCAATATCGTCACAGATTTCTTTCCAGGCCATGGCCGTACGTGCCGTGTCGATGAGCCGACTGGATGCTTCGGTTTCTGCGGCCAGGAAGAGGAGTCTGTTTCGCTTTTGCCGGGGCTGATCGCCTCGTTGCTTGAGTATCGCTTCTGCGGCTTCAGTGGCAGAGCTGGCATCTGTCCGGGAGTAATTGCGGCGTGGTTCCAAGACTACCAGTCGGGGTCCGGAGCCATAGTCGTCTGGAATGTCCTGAGAACGACTGAAGACGTGAACTCCGGAAAAGATCGCTCCTTTCCCAAAGATGTTTTGAATGCGTTTCTTGAGGACTTCTTCCACTTCCAGTTTGTCGATGTTTGTCTTCCGACTTTCCATCTCCCTTCGCAAATTGGGTTTGGTGTCCAACCAGAAACGATCTTGATCAGTGTATAGATAATGCAATCGGTCACGCAGTCGTTTGAGTACGTCCTGGAAGACTCCGACCGTGTGGTTGGGTTGTGTGGCTCCCAGGAGGATGCGTTCGGTTTGGATCCCTTTGATGGCCTGCTCTCTGGCGGATGGAGCGCTGCCCAGAAAGATGGTTCTCATGGTTCGCCGGGCGGCTTGCAAGGCTCCAAAACGAGGCTCACTTCGATCGATGCGCTGCGGTTCAGATCGGGGTCCGTCCACTTCTCTTTCAATAACGGGTTCCCAGCCTTGCGGGAGATAGTGGATGCTTTTGTTGCGGACAATGCTGTCTTCCAGCGGGATGGATCCCGGCATTATCAAGGCGTCCTGGTTGTTATCTTCCCAGAGTCGGTGAATGATGACGGCCATGTATTGCAAGACTCCACGGGTTCGCTGAAATTTCTCCAGCGTGGACCAGTCTTCGTAGAGGCGGTCGAATATCTCAGGGTGGATCGGGTAGGAGTTGCAGATCCGCTCAAAGTACTCTCCGGTTTGGGTTTCTTCGGGAAAGTGTTGGGAGTGCTGGCGATAAAAATCACAGAAACTCCGACTGACGGCTTCAACCTGGTCCGGGTCTCCAGGGAAATCAAAAAGTCGCCGCCTCACGATTTCAAAAGCTTCTTCCGTGGCGACCGGTTTCCACACGGACTCCAGCCGTCCGAAGTGCTTCTCCAATGCTTCGAGTGTTTTCTGTCCGAAGGTGTCTCCTGCTTCGGTGTCAGATTCAGGAAGCGAGGCAAGTAGGAGCGCGTTGGGAACGGCTTTCAAAGCTTCTGTCAGCGCTTGAATGAATTTCAGGTTGGCTTCGTAGGTTCCCGCATTGAGTGGACGTCCGGGTTTGAGGTCGCTGAAAAACTTCTGCAATTCATCTATCAGAATCACGCAGGGCGCCGAGCGTTCAAAGAGTTCTTTCAGCAGGTCTTTTCCGGGCGCGGTGCCGTTCTGATCACTGGCGGCGATGAGTTCATAACCTTCTGTTCCCATTAACTGCCAGGCAAGTTCTCCCCAAAGTGTGTTGGCAGTGATTTTACCATGCCGCTTGCCTTGGCTGACGGAGAGGTTGATGCCATCCAGAACGGCGACTCGGGCGGTTGGAAAGTTATCAATCCTGGCCTGGTCGAGTAGTGTGGGAATGCCTTCCAGTTCATTCAATGGAACCTTGCGTGAGGCCAAGTGATAGGCTGCCAGCATGCTGTGAGTCTTGCCGCCACCAAACGCGGTCTGGAGCTGGATCACCGGATCGCCCCCGGTTCCGGCCAGTCGTTGAAGAACGGAAATCAGGAGCAGGCGCATGCCTTCGGTGAGATAGGTTCGGGCAAAGAATTGAGCGGCGTCCTGGTATTCTTGCGGCGCCGTCCCGGTGGCGACTTGGGTGATGTCGGCTGCGAATTCGGATTGTTTGAAGGTCCCCTCCAGGACGTCGCGGTGAGGTCGCGCAATTTCGCGCCAGGGTCTTAAGGTCATGGTGAAGTTTTCGAGTTGGTTCAGTCGTCGAGTTGAAATTCAATTTGATCGCCTTTGTGCCCGACTTCGTAGGAGGCGGACACAATGTCGTGCCAGAACCCAATGAGTTCGTTGTAGGCGCGGGCTTCTTCTGCCCATTTCTTGCGTTCACATAGTGTATAAAGGTGGTAAGCAAGTTGACGGATCGGTTCTCCCAGTTCAGGCATTCGCGCCAGGAGTTCTCCCGCCGCAACGCCGCCTTGCTGGTTGAGGACGCGGATCATTTGGTGGCAGGCTTCCCAGACCGGGACTCGGGTGTCGGCTTTGGGATCCCACTGGGCCGGGTATTCGTCCCAGCGCAATAAACGGACTTTTCCGGATCCGGATTCAATGACTCCGGCTTCATGAATTCCATCCACGGTTGAGCCTTTGGCCCGCGCTAAGGTGTCGGCTTCGCCAAAAGGCCCGGCGCTCCAGCCATGCTGGCTAAACCAGTCGTCGCAGAATAGTGTGTCGGCATCGAAGGCGCCGCTGTCAGGATGGAGGTATTCGGTGATCGCTCGATTGATCAGGATTAATGCGTCATGAACGCTCATGCGAGATCCGTCCTGGTTCAGGACGGCTGCGTATTTGGAAAAAATTGCCATGCCCGGTCCAATAGCCGCCTGCGCAAGATCGACTGGCGCGATAGGAGAAACGCCCTGACTGCCGCCGATCATGGCTTCCAACGCTTCCGGCATTTCTTCTCGAAGTTCGCGCTGGAACTGACGTCTTGGGATCGTGGTGGAGTTGGGTTGACGTTTTTTACAGACTAAGACGACGGAGGAGGCCAGGGCGTTTGTGCCTTTCGCGATCAGTCTTCCAGAACCTTCTGTTCGTAAAGGCCAAGTTCCTACTAATGCAAAACCAGCCTTTAGAACTGCTTCTAAAAATGTTTCCCACCCAGAATTTGTGGTACTGCCATCTTTCGTCTCTGATTGCTTAAATGCGTAATAAATAGTAACTGGAAAAGACTGATGAGAAGCATTAGATAATTTACTGATTGCTTCAGTCATGCCTTTAAGAAAAAAGACCTCTGCTGACTTTTTAGACCCGTGTCTGTATGGTGTTGCTACCAATTCCTCGCTTTTGGGAACTGCCATTGTTGCTAGCAGCTCTGGAAATACAAATCTTAAACATCGCCTGATCCATACATAAAAATAATCTGACAAATCAGCATATCCTATATTGTCGTAATATGGCGGATCAGTTGAAATGATTTTATTGTCACTTATTTTCTGAGTTTGAGCGTCCTGTTGAAAAACTAAGCCTGGAAGAGCAGTAGGAAAGCTTTCTATTGCCATCTTTCCTTTTTCACATGCCGTATTGAAATTACCTCCGGAATTAGAAAATGGATTCGCTTCTGCAAAATCCCAAACCATTGGTATTGCTTGTCTGGCAAATGTCTCTCTGAATGCCCCTCTATCACTCATCCAAGAAGTAATAGAGGACCAAAGATTTGAGCACTTATTGGTTGCAAAAGCCAAATACACTGCCAAAGCATCTCCATAAGCGGTGGCTCCGCTGCCTCCCGCATCGACACCCACACCGTCATCTTTCATCCCTGCCGCCTTCGCGTCTTCAATCGCCTTCGCCCGGGCTTCCTGAACTAAGTCTGAAAATGTCGTCAGCGCTACGAGTTGTCGTGGGGTGAAAAGGTCGCCGAAGGTTAACATTCCATAATTGGGAGTTTTAAAATCTCGAGGATTTGATGGTAACACACTGTTTGGCTTCCAATCTGGCTTTGCTTCTTCCGCTGCCTTTAAATCAAGTTGGCTAGGAGAAATATAAATACGCCCTTTCTTACCCTCTGCGACAACTGCCATTAACTTCTCTTCTATTCGCCCAGCCTTCCCCTCTGCACGAATATATTTAAACGGCATTGCAACCTTTGAGAGAATACAAATACCACCTGTTCTTTCAACTGTTCCCAAAATTGCATCTTTGGGAGGTTTCCCCATTCTGACAACAAATCGATAACTATTCCCCTCAATCACCGGCTCTACCCACGCTTCTTTCCCTTTCTTACTGGATAAAATAAAAGACCGGACCAGCGGCACATCCACATGACTGAACGCCGGGTTGGGGCTTTTTACTGTCCGCGCCCAGAGCCAGGCGATCACGGTCAGTTCCTTCCCCTCATATCCTTTCAAATCCGGACGTTCCGCCACCATCTCTGCAGTCACTTTGACCTTGGGGTACAGATGCCCGATCCGCTCATGCGCCTGTTCACGCATCCAATGACCATACCGTCGCACATCCTCTGCCAGGCCCTGGGCTCCCGACCATTCCTTCATCATTTCATCCTGATTCTCACCAGCCACCGGAGGTCCTACCGGTTGACTTCCGGCGAAGCGGGGCGGGATTTCGATCATGGCTTTATTGATCATCACCGCCACCGGGTTTAAATCGCTGGCATAGCTCTCCAACCCCAGACGCTGAGCCTCCAGAGGGAGCGCGCCACCGCCTGCGAAAGGATCATGAAACGCGGGCAACTTCTCCGGATCAAACAACTCGCCGGCCTGCGGATGATTTCGATTCAAATGACACGTCTCCCGCCAACTCTCCCAAATCGCCTGGCGTGCCCGATTTAAAACCTCCTCATTATTCGTATTCTCCCACTTCACCAGATCCCGCAAAATCTCAAACAATTTTTCCCGGCGAATCTCCGCCTCTTTCTTATTCACACCAAACTGAAGATCCCGCTGGTAACCTGGATCATTCACCATTTGCGCAAAGATCACTGCCCGCGCTGCAGCCAGAGGACGCCGTGCCCACCAAAGGTGAAGCGTGCTCGGGTGGCCGTGACGAATGGACTTCTCGCGCGCGGCTGCCGCATTGATATCATCCAGAGGCAGCGCTACCTCGATCAGTTTCTTGGGGATTTTAAAAGGAGTCATTTGAATTAATTCAACTAAACTAAAGAGAATCCTCAGCCTTCACCGCACGTGTTAACAGGTCCTTGATCCGATAACTCGAACAAGCCATCCCGAAATCAGGCTCCCTGGAAAAAGGACGGCGCACATAGAACGGACCCTCAAACGCCTCTCCATCCACCAGAACAATCGCCAGCAGAAACTGATCTGCCTGATTCAGCGCATACAAAATCTCATTACGCGTCACCGTAATCGTCTCCTGCCCCTTCGCTCGTCCCTTCACCTCAATATGTCGATCCGGGAGAATTGATCCATCCGCATTCGGCAGAGGACGCGCCGTCACATCCCAACCACACTTCTCCGCGCTCAAATCCCTCACTGAATGCCCCAGGCGCTGCTCTGCTTGCATGACAGCCTGCATGGCCACCCGTTCCACCCGGCGTCGCGCCTCCACATCCGCAGTCGGAGCCAAAACATTCCCCTGACGCAAATCCAACAAACCCTGAGGAATCACCAATGCGCCGCCCACAATCACCGGAGGCGCCGAAACCACAGATTTCATTCCTTCCAACTCCGACCGACGCTGCTCCAGCCGCGCCGTCATCTCCTCCACCCGGCGCCTGGCTATCTCGGGAGCCATGCGAGGCTTTTTCCCAGCCTCCAGATCACTCTGTAATTTCATGTGCCGGTCACTCCAGTAATTGATCTCCCGAACCAACCGCTCCGTCACCGCCTCCAGAGTCCGATCCGCCTGTGACTCCAGACGCTTCCGAACATCATTGTAATGCTCTGGAACCAACTCCTGCGAAGCAAAACCGATCGCCAACGGTTCCAGATTTGCCCGCAGCCAACCCGCCTCCAGAACATCCTTCACACATTCCAGCTCAGCAG
>JAUIHU010000701.1 GCA_030432175.1 Verrucomicrobiia bacterium
GTTGGGGCCACGAAGCCAGAGACGGCCTCCGGACTCCACGCCTGGTTGAGGTTCAATTCTGGCTTCCATAGCGGGAACCATTCGTCCGGTGGAACCGAGTTTGTGGTTCATTCGGGTATTTATTGAGACGACTGGGCTCAGCTCTGTAGCTCCATATCCCTGAAGAATTCGCACCCCAAATTTCTCGGCGTACAGATTGAATGTACTGTTCTGCAACTTTTCGGCTCCAGCAAAAATGTAACGGACACGATGAAACTCGTAAGGGTGAGCTTTACGCGCATAGCCTTTCAGGAAAGTGTTGGCTCCCAGGAGAATTGTTGCGTCCGAATTGTAGGCAGCAATCGGGACCATTCGATAGTGCAGGGGGGATGGGTAATAAAAGATGTATAGTCCGCGTATCAATGGGAGTAGTGTGCCGACCGTCATTCCAAAACTGTGAAACAGTGGCAGAGCGTTCATCATGCGATCCCGGTCTTCAATATCAATAGCGGCCAGCGCCTGGCGTACGTTGGACAAAAGGTTGTAATGGGACAGCTCCACACCTTTGGGGACACCTTCGGAACCGCTCGTAAAAAGAATCACAGCAGTATCGTGAGTGGAAGCTCCCGCAGGTTCAGGAAGGTTGATGCGAAATCGGTTTCCCAGCAAGGAACTTAGTTTTGTAAAGAGTGAAACCGACTGTTTGACATCTTCCATATAAACGAGCCGGATCCCTTTTTCCTCGAACGGTGAGAGATCGAGAGAGGCTTTTTCGATGAACGACCTGGAAGTGAAGATGGTTTGGATGCCGGATATTTCTGCGCAGGCCACCTGAGTAGGGACACTTTGGGTGTAATTAATCAGAGCTGGAGTTTTTCTCAGAGTCCAGAGACTGGTCATCAGGACAGGAGTCGCATTGATATTGGGGAGGAGCACGCCTACTGGACCTGACTCATCTTTCAGCAATGGGCGAATGGCTTTTCTCAGTATATTGGCCCCTAAAATAAATTTTCTGTAAGTCAGACGGCTCAGGGTGAGGTCCTCGAGAATCAACTTACTGGAGAAAAATCGGGCGGTTTTGACGATGGCTTGCGGTAAAGTATCCGGGTCGAGTTTCATGTCCGCTTCGAACTGTAAAAGACGAAGCTGATCTTCGATCCAGTTATTTGGCAACCTAGGTTTCCGTGATCCTTCTCCAGTAACAGAATTTTCTGGTAGATTAACCTTCTTAAACAGGACGTGGCATTTTGGAGCAAAGGATCTTTTCCCTGGCAGAGTGGACCAGGTTTGTCTTTCCACACCTTTGAGATGGGCAAAAATCACATTAGGCTGCACACGTTCGATCAAGAACTCCGCGCCTTCGAAGATTTTCATCAGGCAACCCGTAGAAGACATGCGTCCTTCAGCGAACAGGACCAGGCGCCCACCACCTTTCAGGAACTCTGCCATTTGTTTGACCGCATAAGGAGAAGCCGTGTCGATGGGGAAGGTACGGCGATTGATCATGATGAAACGGTGAAGAGCCGTACGCTCTGCCGTTGTTTTAGAAGTTACAAATCTCCAGTCATCATCAAGAAATGCGCCAATGTATAGCCAATCCAGCCACGAAACGTGATTGGGCAGCAGCAGGGCAGGGCCGGGTTGATTCAAGTGTTCCAGACCAACGACATTCAAGCGGAACACGATTTTAAATAAAACCCTTACAAACCATCGAAAAATGGACATAGATAATTTTCAACCTTTCAGTTGTTGCACGCAGGAAGAGTTTGATACTGAAGATAGGGGAGAAAGGGAAGATTATATGAAGGAAGAAGGATTAGGGATGAATTTGCCGAGAGATTGTGGTGATTTTGTTTTTAGCGCTTGCAATTAAATACTCGTATGTTAATCGTCCTGGCTCACTTGCCTGGATTCGGCCAGGCGTGGAGCAGTTTTTGGTCATTAATCAGTGATCAAGCGAGACTTCATTGAATTGGCAATTTTGATTTAGAGAAAGAAAACGATTATGTCACAACATCCAAGCCTGAAAGGTTCCAGCTCCATGGGAGCCAAGCGGAACGTGTTGAAGCGCTTTGAGCGGGTCGAATTAATGCGTAAGCGTAAGAAATGGAAAGAGGGAACACGTTTACTTGGTCTGCCAAAAACCAAGCCTGAAGAGTAAATCGCAAATTGTTCGTGGAACTTGCCGGTGTTAACAACCGGTTGATACCCTGTTCGGGGTATCCATTGTTCCAAAACTTAATTCCAATCCAGGTATCAGGGTGAACATGGGTTCACCTTTTTTTGTATCATGTCATCCCAAAGTATCCGGCTCCAGAAACTCATTTCGGCGACCAGCCAACTTTCCAGACGAGCTGCAGAGCGGGCGATCCTGGAAGGCCGAGTTCGGTTGAATGGCAAGGTCGTTCGGGAAATGGGACTTCGGGCTGATCCTGTGTCTGACAAACTGGAACTTGATGGAGAGCTTCTCGCATTAAATCAGGACCGTAAACTGCGATACATTGCGCTTCATAAACCGATCAAGGTATTGAGTTCGAAAAAAGACGAAAGCGGGGCTGGACGTCGATTGGTTTTGGATTTTCTTCCTGAAGATTGGTCTAAAACATTATATCCGGTGGGAAGGCTGGATTATTGGAGCGAAGGTTTGATACTGTTGACGAATGATGGGGACTTTGCGTTAAAAGTCACCCATCCCAGGTACCAGGTTCGGAAGATTTACC